>JACMKG010000488.1 GCA_014380255.1 Prolixibacteraceae bacterium
ATGGATGATGAGAAGAGCATAAATAGTAAATTGTCAATTGTCTAATCGTAAATTCAATAACATGCCCATCCAAAGGCCAACTCGTCTTTATTATCCGGGCTTTGGGTTAAGTGTCCAATACCTGAATCTCCAAACATGAAGGGCAGATGATCTTCAGAATCCAATTGAAAAAGCAATTCCATGGGCTGGTTGGTTGCCCGGTCTAATGGGTATTCAACGCCCTGTATCCAATAGGGCCAGCCAAACAGTTTATCCTTGTCAATGGTTAATCCCACTCCACGGGCCTCCGTTATTTCCATTACCTCATCATCTATCTCTAATCCCACGGATTCATATTCTTCTGCATGCGGATAATCGTTCTTTGCTTCCCATCCTGTTATCAGCTTTTCCTGGAATACAGTATCCAGCGCCGGTTGGATAGCTGCTGAAGCCCCATTTGCCGCTATTCTACGGCATACCACACCACTGGAAAAGGGGAAGAATGCTTTTAGGGTCGTTTCACAATCCGGCTCTTTGGAGGTGCAATAAAACAATTGGATAAGTCCACGATCTTGTTGCTCAGGGAGCTGTTCCATGTTCAACTGCACGAATAGCTGCATATGCTTTTGGCAATTGGGGCATTTGGGCCAGTCTTCAGCATTTCGTAAATATGGAAATCCTCCAATCTTTGATTGATCTGAAAAGGTATTCTCATGCTCTGAAGTAATGGGCAGATAAGCCGTTCGTTTCAACTTCTCAAATTCGTGCATGATCTTATTTACCCGTTGCTCCATATTGCCTTCCGCGGAAACGTTCTCTTCTATAGGTCTGGTTACAGGTGACGGTGGATTTCTCTTTCCAAACAACCTTTGCAATAAATTCATAGGTATTAATTTACGTTGAGAAAAAAAGCTACTATGAAACCTTGCCAACAATTACGTATACTTCCAAAGAAAGTTATGTGAGCGCAGTGGATTAATATACTGTGAGTACTACAGAAGAGATCTCAGAAGTTTCCAATGAACACCCAATAGAATCAACCCATGGATCACAAATAAACGCAAATAAAACAAATGAACTCAAATAAAAGGAATGAAGGATTAAGTGTTGTCTTATTCCTTTTATTGGTTTTTATCTGAGATTCCTGCAATTCAAGGTTGTGGGTATACATTAGCATTTGGCAGGCGATGTGTAAATCTGCTTTCCAATCTTCTGTCTTTTTTCCAATCCTTTTTGTAACTTTAAGACAACAATAAACTTTATCGCTTGAAAAATATACCTCTCTCTGTTCTTGAACTGGCTACTGTGGTAGAAGGGGGCACCCTTGCCAGTGCTATCGAAGGTACCGTGCAGGTGGCCCGCCATGCCGAATCTCTTGGTTACCATCGTATCTGGATGGCCGAGCATCACAACATGCAATATGTGGCCAGCTCGGCAACTGCTGTGCTGATTGGCCATGTAGCCTCTCAAACGGATAGCATCAGGGTAGGCTCTGGAGGAGTAATGCTGCCCAACCATAGCCCACTGGTAATTGCCGAGCAGTTCGGGACACTGGAAACACTGTATCCCGGCCGAATAGATCTGGGCCTTGGCAGGGCTCCGGGAACAGACCAGGTGACGGCTATGGCCCTTCGACGCAACAGCATTGGTACCACCGAGAGTTTCCCCATCGATATCAAACAGCTTCAGGCTTATTTAAGTAAGGAGAACAGTTCGGCCAGGGTACGTGCTTTTCCGGGCGAAGGGTTGGATATCCCGCTTTGGATACTGGGTTCCAGTACTGATAGCGCTTACCTGGCAGGGCAACTGGGATTGCCTTATGCCTTTGCCGCTCATTTTGCCCCTCAGCAATTCTGGGCAGCCATCGATCTGTACCGAAAGAACTTCAGGCCATCCAAACAGCTTGATAATCCTTATGTGATGGCCTGTGTCAATGTCATTGCAGCAGATACCAATGAGGAAGCCGAATTGCTGGCTACCAGCCTGATCAGAATATTCCTGGGACTGGTAACCAACGACCGCAAACCTATACAGCCACCGGGCGAGCTGCCTGATACGTATAACAACCCTGATGTTCGTTTAGTGGTAAACAGCATGCTGGCCTGCACTTTCACAGGCAGCAAAAGCCGGTTGCGCAAGATGCTTTCAGACTTTATTGCTGAAACAATGATCGACGAACTGATGGTCTCAAGCAATATATTTGATAGTCAGGCCAAGCTCAGATCGTTTTCTATCCTTCGGGAAGCGATGGAGGGATGAGGGAGATGCAAAGGATGTTGAATGTTGAATGGCTGGATGGTTAGATGGTTTGAATGGTTAGATGGTTCGATGGTTGGATTGTTTATCCCCCTTGGCGGAAAGGACTGATGGATTGATCTTTACTTCCTTATTCCTTATTTTTTCTTTTTTTTTAGTGGCCACGATGTATCGTGGCCTTACGGGCTTCTGCATGATATTGTATCAGTCTCGTTGATCAATGATCCATCTTTTTTCCACCCTTCCACCCTTTTTCCACCCTTTCAAACCTTCTAACCCTTTCAAACTCTTCAAACCTTTTTTCAAACCCTTCAAATCATTTTTTCAACCCTTCAACCCTTTTAACTTTTTCCAACCATCCAACCATTTAACCATCAAGCTCTTCCAGTCTTTCCAACCCTTCCAACCCTTATTGTTGCTACTTTCTTTGGCCTTTCGTCTTATTTTGCCTGCTTTAGATACCCATTGGTAACTCAACAGTAACCATTCTGTATCTGAGGTTACAGAAAGGTTACAGATGGGTTACTAATGGGTTACTAATGATGGCAATGTCCAGGCAATGCCGGATGAATGATCATCCTTTCTTTGATATCCGCTTTTGAGGCAAATGACCGAAGGGTTAAGAACAATTTCTACCTTCAAATGATTGTAAGGCTGTTTGCAAGAGCAACCCTCGGAAATTGTTTGGTAGTAAATTTAATCATCGATCGTATAAATGCAAATCAATGTCGTTAAGTTAAGAACTATTTCTGTTATTTCTCGGTGAGATTTGGTGTCCTGGTGGTGTGGTGTCTATTTTTTCTTGCCACAAAGTCACCATGTCACCAAAAGGAACACCAATTTTTCCCTTAACTAAACGAAATTGAATTGTAAATCCTCAATCATCACATTTTCAATCCTTGAAATCTTGTTAGATTTGGTTATATTTCCCCCGTAAAAAAGATTAAAATGTAATCACTGGCCCATACGCCCTTCAAGGTTGTATTCCTGTGGCAGGTGATTGAATAACTCAAAGAATAAAAAATGACTAATGACGATAGGATGTTAGAAGCCAACAACGGGGAGCCAGCCAATACGGATGCGACCGATTCTTTTTTGGATGCTATCAGCGCCCTGGCATTGAAGGCTAAGGAGAACATGCCCGCACCCTATGTGCAGACCAGCACCGATTTGTCTGATATCAGTATGGATGAATACCCCGAGGCTGAGATTTCTGATCAAACAATTGCCCGGATGAATGAATTGAAGTCGATCATCCAGTCGATTGAAAACAGGCCTGCCAGTACGACCGAAATAAAGCTGAACAAGGCCTATAAGATCAACTATGCCTTTGAGTTGAATAATGCTCAGCTGGAAGCCGTAACAACGATCCACGGGCCTGTACTGGTCATTGCAGGGGCCGGTAGCGGGAAGACCAGGGTGATCGTGCACCGGGTGGCTTTCATGCTCGAAAACGGGATACCGCCCAGCGAGATTCTGCTGCTCACCTTTACCCGAAAGGCTGCCATCGAAATGACCGCCAGGGTGCAGGTGTTATTGAAAGATACCAGCGTGCAGAAGGTATTCGGGGGCACTTTCCACTCCTTTGCCAACTATGCCTTGCGCAAATATGCCAATTTGCTCAATATCCCTCCCAAATTTACCATCATCGACTCGGAGGACTCAGCCGATACGATTGATTTGGTTAAATCAGAACTTAAACTGATCAGCAAGGACAAGGCATTTCCGAAAAAGAACCGGATACAGGAGATCATCTCCTCGGCCCGTAACCGTAACCTGACCATCAAGGAGGTTATCGAGGCTGAATTCACCGGACTGCTTGAATACCTGGAATCGCTGGAGATGATCAGGCTGGGCTATGCCCGCTACAAGAAGATCTGCCAGATCTTTGACTACGACGATTTGATGGATGTGCTACGCGACTCACTAAGAGACAATCTCACCTTCAGAACCCTTATCCAGCAGGAATATAAATACCTCATGGTGGATGAATACCAGGATACCAACGTGGTGCAAAAGGAGATCGTGGAGTATCTCTCGGAAGTCCACCGGAACATCCTGATCGTGGGCGATGATGCCCAGAGTATCTATTCTTTCAGGGGAGCAAACTATGAGAACATCCTGCGTTTTCCACAGAAGTTCCCCGACTGCAAGGTCATTAAAATTGAAGAGAACTACCGCAGCAACCAAAAGATCCTGGATTTCACCAACGACATTATCCGCAACGCGAAGATTGGGTATAAAAAGCGCCTCTTTTCAAGCATCCAGAAAGAAGCGCTGCCTTTTGTGAAGAAGTTCTACGACCAGCAGACGGAAGCTGAATACATCGTTTCAAAGATACTGGAATACCGTGAAAAGGGAATTGCACTCAACCAGGTGGCCGTGCTGGTCAGGGCTTTCTGGCACGCCCGGTTCATCGAACTGGAACTCAACAAGCGGGGCATCCCCTACATTGCGGTTGGCGGGTTAGCCTTTAACGAGCGCAAACATGTCAAGGATGTGATCTCTTACCTGAGGATCATTCAAAACCCTTACGAAGCTGTGGCCTGGCACCGGATACTGAAATACATCCCCGGCGTAGGCATCGTATCTGCCCGTAAGATCATTGAAAAGATTATTACTGAAAAAGGATTGAATATAGATTCGTTTGAGAAGACCCGCTTTGCCGAAGAACTGCGCCGACTGGTGGAAATGCTCAATGCTGCCAGCAATACGAGCATCTCCCTGTCACGTAAACTGGAAATCATCAACACGTACTATGCACCCATCCTGAAGGCCACGGAACCTGACTTCGAGATCAGGCTGCTGGATATCGGCGTACTGATAACCCTTGCCAGCCAGTATGACTCGCTGACAACATTCCTGACCGACTTTGCTCTTGACCCTCCTTCCAAGCGATTTGGCGACCGTACAACTCCATTGATTGATGAAGGGGAAGACAAGCCTTTGACCGTTTCTACCATTCACTCGGCCAAAGGGCTGGAGTTTTACGGAGTGTTCATTCCTCATGCTTTGGATGGCATGATCCCGTCCATCAGGGCCATTAAGAACATGGAAGAACTGGAGGAGGAGCGTCGCCTATTTTACGTGGCCTGCAGCCGTGCCAAGGAAGATTTAACCATTACCATGCCTTCTCATGTATCTACCTACAACGGCTTCATGTCCTATCCCAGCAGGTTCCTGGTGGAGATCAGCAAGGATAAGTTCCTCTATGAATAGGGAAAACAGGAGATTATAACCAAAAGCAACGATACAAATCACCTAATAAACACACAACCATTTAGTTAATTTATCATGTTTAGAAAAACGTTTATCTTTTTAATGCTTCTGGCCTTCGCGGTTTCCTCTCAGGCCCAGAAACGTCTCACCGATTTCGTGAACCCCTTCCTGGGTACTGCTACCCTGTGGGACAGCATCGATATTGGTTACAAGCCAACGTTCCGTACCTGGGGTGCCGAAGTATTTCCCGGCTCTTCCTTGCCCAATGCCATGGTTCAGCTAAGCCCTCTGACCCAGTTCCGCAGCGGGTCGGGCTATCAGTATGAAGATACGGTTATCTACGCTTTTATCCATACCAGTAAAGGACATTGGAATTTAGGCCATATTCCCCTGATGCCCGCCACCGGAAACTTTACTGCTGAAGACTACCGCTCGTCTTACAGCCACAAAAATGAATCAGCACATCCGGGCTATTACCAGGTGTACCTGGAACGCTACGGGGTGAATGCTGAATTAACCTCTACACTGCGCTGCGGTTTTCATAAATACACCTTCAAGGCCGGTCAGGCCAAGAAACTGATTGCCGATCTGTCTCGTTCAAACGAACGGGTGCGCAGCTGGGAAATCAAGAAGGAGGGCGAGAATGTGTTCAAAGGATTTCAGCAAACGGGCGAGAAAATGTATTTCTACGCCGTTGCCAACCATGCCATCAAAAACATCGATTCACAAAAAGGCGAAAAAAATGAAATCTCGGTGGTCCATTTTGCGGATTCACCCAAACCACTGGAACTGCAAATCGGGTTTTCGTTTGTAAGTATCGCCAATGCCAAGGAAAACCTGGAAAAGGAAATGTTTGGCAAAAGCTTCCAGCAGGTGCGCGGGGAGGCGTCTAAGACCTGGGAAGCGTTGCTGTCGAAAATTACCGTTTCAGGGGGTACCGAAAGGCAAAAAGGATTGTTCTATTCCACCCTTTACCGCTCGTTCCTGTGGCCTGCACTGCGCAGTGACTGCAACGGTGAGTTCACCGATGAAAAGGGTAATGTGGTTAACAAAGGATTCAATTATTATACAGAGCCTTCGCTGTGGGACGATTATCGCAACAAGCTGGTATTGCTGGGCATGTTAACACCCAAGGTGACCGAAGATGTCATCAAATCGCTGATCGACAAGGGTGAAAAGAACGGCTTTATGCCCACTTTCTTCCATGGCGACCATGCGGCACCTTTTATTGCAGGAAGTTACCTGCGCGGAATCAAGGGTTTTGATGTAAAGAGCGCCTATAACCTGTTGCTGAGAAATGCGACACTGGAAAACAACAGCAGGCCGCATGTGCTGGACTACATTGCCAAAGGCTATGTGCCTGAAAAAGACATTCCAAATCCCAAGGTAGAAACTGTAACAACGGCAGGGGTTACCAAAACCCTGGAGTACGCCTACGATGATTATTCAGTAGCCTTGCTGGCCAAGGAGCTGGGTGATACCCCAAATTATAACATGCTGATGAAACGCACGGGCAACTACAAAAACGTGTTCGATCCATCCACTGGCCTGATGAGAGGCCGCCTGGAAAACGGCGAATGGGTAAAGAATTTCGACCCCCTGTTCCCTTATTATGAATACATGTACCGCGAGGCCAATGCCTGGCAGTCGTCGTTCTTTGCCCCTCACGATGTAAAAGGGCTAATCGGCCTGTATAAGAGCAAAGGCGAGTTTGAGAAGAAGCTGGACGACCTGTTCTCCATCCCCTGGAACGGCGTGGAAGCGTATAACTTTTCAGGATTCATCGGACAATACTGTCATGGCAATCAACCCGACCACAGCTTCCCCTGGCTGTACACGTTTATCGACAAGCAGGAAAAATCGCAGGTGATGCTCGACAGCATCATGAACCACTTCTACGATATGGGCAAAGAGGGCCTGTCGTACTCCGGAATGGATGATGCGGGTGAAAACTCATCATGGTATGTGTTTACGGCCATCGGGTTGTATAC
>JACMKG010000489.1 GCA_014380255.1 Prolixibacteraceae bacterium
CCGCTCACCCCCCGCCCCCCCCGCATTATGCACACCGCCACCACCATGGCCAGCCATCCCCGCCCGGGAGGGATGCCCATGTGGTTGTCTTTCAGAATAACCAGCAGATCCGAATTGTTGACTGCTGCATTATTCAGCCCTTCAAAGGCCATCCCACCGGTCATGGCCCCATCACCGATAATGGCTATAATTTTGCGTTCCTTTTCGTTTTTTAACTTCGAAGCCACAGCCATTCCCAGGGCTGCGGAAATGGAGGTACTTGAATGCCCTACCCCAAAAGCATCGTAAATGCTTTCGGAAGGTTTGGGAAATCCGCTGATGCCTTTGTATTTGCGGTTGGAATGAAAAATCTCCTTGCGTCCGGTGAGAATCTTATGCCCGTAGGCCTGATGGCCCACATCCCAAACGAGCAGATCATAAGGAGTCTGGAATACATAGTGGAGCGCTACAGTTAGTTCAACAACCCCAAGGCTGGCTCCAAAATGGCCAGGATTGGTTGAAACTGCATCAATGATGTAATTGCGCAGCTCATCACAGAGCTCGGGCAATTGATCAACGTTCAACTTTCTCAATTCGGAAGGATCGTTTATCTGATCCAGTAAGCTTTCCTTATTTTCACCCATCAACAATCAATTTTGAATTCAAATATACAACATATGAACCGTTAATTATACATCAGCAGAGGTTCTAAACTCATTTCGATCCTTTACTGAGCACAAAATACACGGTTCATCTTAAAGTTGCGCCAAAGTTCTATATTTGCCCGACTAAAAACACATAATATGAAGAAAATATTGTATGTATCGATGATTTTTCTGATGGCCTCGTGCGTTTCTTCGCGCAAGTACGATCAGCTTACTGGCCGCTTCAACGCTTCTGAAAGCGCAGTCCAGACATTGAAAGGACAGAATAATTCACTGAAAGTTCAAAATACGGAATTGCAAAGCAAAGTTGAGAAACAAGCCAAAGACCTGGAAGAGCTTGCACAGAAGCTGGATGAAACGGTCAGGTCGCTGAAAAGCACTATGGAAGCCAGACAACGCCTGGGTCAAACCAATGCCGATCTGGAAGAACAGCTTAAAAGCCTGAAGCAAGGCAGCACGGAAGAAATTTCCCGGTTAATGGAAAAACTCCAGCAATCGCAAGCCGATCTGCAAAAGCGGGAAGAGATTCTGGGAGCTGCTCAGGCAGAACTGGAGCAACGCAGCCTGCGGATGAAAGAACTGGAAGATGCCCTGAAGCAAAAGGATGAGGCAGTTGAACAAATCAGGCAGAAAGTGATGAATGCCCTAACCGGCTTCAACAACAAAGGATTGACTATCCATGAAAAAAACGGAAAGGTATATGTTTCGCTCGACGAGCAGCTTCTTTTTAAAACCGGTCAGTGGGAAGTAGACCCAAAAGGCCAGCAGGCGCTTACTAACCTGGCCGAAGTACTGGGACAAAACACGGACATCAACGTGCTTGTTGAAGGCCATACAGACGATGTTCCCATGCGCGGAACCGGAACGGTTAAAGACAACTGGGACCTGAGTGTCATGAGGGCAACGGCCGTTACCCGTATCTTGCTCAAGAATAAGGCTGTGGATCCCAAACGGATCACTTCGGCCGGCAGAGGTGAATTCTTCCCCATCGATGAACTTAAAACCACTGAGGCACGCCAAAAGAACCGCCGTACCGAAATTATCCTCACTCCCCGACTGGACGAGATATTCAGAATCCTGGAGACGAATTAAGGAAGGAAAAATGTTGGATGGTAAATGTTAAATGATGAATGTTGAATGGTTAGATGGTTGTCGAAAAGAGCGTAAATAGTAAATAGTAAATCGTCTAATCGTCAATTTTTCCTCAACAAAAAAGGGATGTGTCTTCGTTAAGCCACATCCCTTTTTAATTTAAAGCCGGGTATAATCCCCGTATGATTTGCTTATTTTTTGATTTCTCTGATTTTCATGTTGCGGAACTGAGCCAAACCTCCGTGGTCCTGCAATCCGATCTGTCCTTTTTTGGCCATTCCGTAGTATGGATAATCTTTCCATTTACCATTTTCCTTACGTGTTTTCCAATCGGCATCCCAAAGATTGTATTCCACCACTTTTACATCGTTCAGAAAGTGCTTTACGTGCGAGCCTTCAATCACAATACGTGTTTTATTCCATTCATTCAGGTTTTTGACCATGGCATTATGGGGAGCATGCATGGCATAATTGGCCCCTGAATACTGGCTGTCGTCCAATTTTTCGGGCCATCCTTTATCATCAATCAGCTGGTATTCGGGTCCCGATTCATAAATGGCCTTGCCTAATTTATCATTCACATGATAAAAGACGCCTGAATTGCTTTTGGAACCCACTTTCCATTCCAGATATAGTTCAAAATCCTGGTACTTTTTGCGTGTGACAATATCGCCCCCATGATCACTTCCAACGCCTGAATTATTCAGAACCCCGTCTGTAATTTTCCATCCCGATATTTCTTTACCCTGGAATGACTTCCACCCCTCCATGTTCTTACCGTTGAAAAGCAGCTGCCAGCCTTCCTGTTTTTCCTTTTCCGTCAGGGTATTAATCGCTTCATTCTGAGCAAACAAGTTTATCGAAACAACCAATGAAGCTAATAAAATCACTATCTTTTTCATATACAACAATTTATAATTGTAATTTATTGGTTTAATAATCTTTTCAATGTATTAACTTATTATGAGCCGAACAAGATTTAAAG
>JACMKG010000490.1 GCA_014380255.1 Prolixibacteraceae bacterium
CCTGCTTCTTGGTTCTTACCAGCAATCTCACTAATTAGGGTTCTTACCTGAACTTCGCCTGTATCAGCCAGTAAGTCAAAGGAGCCGAACCTGCTTTTCTCATCCGGAATGGGAAAACGTTTCTTCCATCCGCCATTGGCATATTGGTCAAAATCAGCTGCCGGGCTAACCAATGTATCCAGATCAGCCAAGTCAAGCGACTTGTTCTTCGGAGCTTCCTTCGTACAGGCCAAACTTCCCATCAGCGTTGAAATTAAGAGTAAACGAGTAATTTGTTTCATAAATAAACGTGTTATAATTGTGTTTTTACAATCAAAAAAGATTCCAAAAGTAAAGTTTCTAAATCATATGTCTAACAAATTATTAAACAGTTACAGAAAAATTCAGTGGAATTAATGAAATAGCAGACAAGGGAAAAGGCAAAAGAAAAAAGTAAAAAGGCAAAAAGGGAAAAAGAAGTATCAGAAAGCTTAACAGGCCTGTCGGCTACAGTGGAACTGAATGGATGGACTGCAAAATAAAACCCTTCCGTGGCGCCTATTAGATTGAGTGATGAATTGATTACGGGCTATAAAGGGTTGTATGGCAAAAAACATGAAATTCTTTGCCATACAACCCTTTACAGACCTTTCTTGAAGCCGAACAACTCTCTAAACATATAAAGCTCAATTGTGCAGATAGAATGCCTTGTAGTCACTCTATTTGCCATTCAAGCCATCTTCGTTTATTCTTAATCCCTCATTGTATTTTCGACTTCTTCGGCGGTGATGGGAATGCGATCGCCAATGATCTGGCACCCGTTATCAGTCACCAAAATATCATCTTCCAGCCGAATGCCTCCAAAGTCAAGGTATTCTTCCAGGCGATCGAAGTTGATAAAATCAGTATTAATCTTTTCTGCCTTCCACTTTTCAATCAATGCAGGAATGAAGTAGATGCCCGGTTCATTGGTAATCACAAATCCGGGTTGCAGTTTTCTACCCATACGCAGGTAAGCGGTACCGAATTGATCTACCGGGCGGGTCTCATTGTCATACCCGACGTATATCTGGCCAAGATCTTCCATATCGTGTACATCCAGTCCCAGCATATGGCCAAGGCCATGAGGCATAAACAAGGCATGGGCGCCATTGCGCACTGCTTCCGTCATATTGCCTTTCATCAAGCCTAATGAGTTTAATCCCGCAGCAATTATTTCAGCCACTGCCAGATGAACTGAAAGATACGTTGAACCAGGACGAGTTAACTCGCGCCCCCGGTTATTGGCAGCCAGCACAATGTCATATATTTCGCGTTGTTTTTGAGTAAACTTTCCACTCACAGGTAAGGTGCGGGTAAAATCAGAGGCATAATGAGAGCCTATTTCTGCACCTGCATCCACGAGCAGTAGGCGACCGTCGGTAAGTGTTTTAGAATGATCATGGTTATGCAAAGTTTCTCCGTTTTGTGAAAGTATGACCGGGAACGACACCATACCACCACCTGCATTGGCTATGCCTTCAATGTTTCCGGCTATGGTTTGTTCCCACACCCCTGCCCTTGCCATTTTCATAGCTGACACGTGCATCTGGTAGCCAACAGCACAGGCTTTACGAATTTCATCAATTTCCTGATCTTCCTTTACCGAACGAAGGTCAACAATAGCTTTTATTAGGGCCAAAGAAGCGTATGCTTTGAGTTTTGAAACCGCAATACCGGTAAGTTCATTGAGCAACAATTTGTTTTCTGCCCGGTAAGGAGGCAGGAAATGGACCTTGCGGCCAGTAGAAACGGCCTTGTCAATCAATGCAAAGAGGTTCTTATAAGGTTCAACTTGGGTGATTCCAACTTTATCAGCTTTTTCTTTGAGGGCAATCTGAGGACCCATCCAAATGATGTCTTCCATATCAACATCATCTCCGAAAATGATTTCTTCGCCCGATTCAACATCGATTACACCTGCAAGTTTCTGAAAGTCCAGGCCGAAAAAGTACAGGAAATTACTATCCTGCCTGAAATGATACGTATTATCTGCATAATTCATTGGAGAATCAACATTTCCCAAAAGAAGAATGATTCCATCTTGTATATGTTGTGTCAGCTTCTGACGACGTGTTATGTAAGTATCGCGATTAAACATGTCTTGTTGCTTTAATTTATGTTGTGAAAGATAGTCAAAATTATCAAATTTTAAAGTAAAACCCGCTGATAATACCACTTTCAGGAAATTTAAAATCTTTAGCACTAAAGGCCAACCAGATAATAAAAAATTCGTAAATTAATAGCACTAAAACAGATAGTACTATGAACAACACATTAATGTTATACCTGACTAAAAGGCTTCATCAGAATTCGAATAAATATCATGCGCCCCATCACCCTCCCGGACCTGTGATCTGCATTTCGAGGGAAGTTGGATGCGGGGGTGTTAACATTGCCCGGTTGCTTGCTGTTGAACTTGACAAGATGGGTACCTGCAAGAGGTGGAAAGTACTAAGCAAAGAAATTTTGGAAGAGAGTGCGCGTGAACTAAATATGGATCCTAA
>JACMKG010000491.1 GCA_014380255.1 Prolixibacteraceae bacterium
GGAACATTGATCTTTCAATCAGGGTTTGAGCAAGGTTCAAAAGTTATAGCCAAAGGTTCTGACTCCGATATCGTTGGTATAGATAAAAGCTTTAAAAGCAACAACGACTGGGTAAATGACCTTGATAATCATCCCGAAATAGGGGATTTTAACCTGCAATACCAGGGAGGAGATTCTACTATGCGTTTTGCTAAAATTATTCCCGAACCCAACAATCCATCCAACCATGTGCTTCATTTTTGGCTCGATAAGCCAAATGTAGAAGGTTCAAAAGGCCGTATTCAGGCTAACCTGTATAACAACAAGGGATGGAAAGAATTTTACCAGTCGGAGCGTATTTTTCTGCACGATGATTTCAATGATGTTCGTACTTTCCCAGATAAAATAAGTTGGTTAACCATTGCTGAATTTTGGAATAATATAACCTGGAGTCAGAGTACCCCTTACGGGTTTCGTATTACTCTTGGGATCGGGAAACCTATTGCCACTGAAAGCGATCTGTTTTTCATTCTCGATGGCCAGGATTGTGAACTGTTTGCCGACAATAGTCAGAAATATACCACGCTTTGGAAAGAAACCAACCAAAATGTAAAGGTTCCTATTGGGAAATGGTTTACCCTTGAGTATTATTACAAGGAAGGGGATAGCAATAGCGGCAGATTCTATATGACCATTCAGCCCGATGGAGGGAAAAAGGAAGTGATCTACGACTTAACCAGGATTACCCATAATTCAAAAGATATTATTCCGGATGGAGTCACCGATTTCAATCCCATGAAGATGTATACTTCCAAGAAGTTAATTGATTACATGACCAGCCAGAACAAGACTTTGCAGATATACTGGGACGATTTCAAACTTTGGAAGGATAAAAGACCATAGAGATTTTGGGTAAGAAATAGAATCAATGCTGTATAACAGATGGAATTTATTTCAGAAATGCAATCGATTGCAAATAATGTATATATTTGAAGTTAAACTGACTATTTTCTATAAATGAATCCGACCCTAAATACTCACTTCATAATCCTGGTAAATTATTTGAAAGAATACGTTGTCCTAAATGGTGAGTTCATTTTATTGCGAAACTAACTAACAAAATATGAATACAACTATGAAGCCTAAAATCCATTTTTTAATAAATCTTATTTGCCTGGTATTCCTATTTTCAGTGACAATAAGAAGCTTTGGCAACCAAATGATGCCTGACGAAAAACATGTTACAAAGCTTGATAACCCCATATCAGTAAAATACTTGAATGAAAACTTACTGAAAACTCAACCTCGTTTAGTATTAAATGCTGAACTTGAAAAGCTGGTTAAGTCGAAGTTGAAATCAGATCCGGTCATTCAAAACATGTATAACGCTATTAAGCTGAATTCCAGTGAAATTCAAAAAAAACCATTGTTGGAGCGCAAATTGGAAGGTCGTCGTTTGTTGGGCGTAAGTCGTGAAATGCTTTTCCGCATCAATATGCTGGGTATGGTTTACCGTATGGAAAAAGATGCCACTATTCTTAATCGCATTAACAAAGAGGTAATTGCTGTGTGCAATTTCTCGGATTGGAATCCATCTCATTACCTGGATGTAGCTGAAATGTCCATGGCAGTAGCTTTTGCACTGGATTGGACTGCCGGGAAACTGCCAAAGACTACCATTGAACAAGCCAAAATTGCTTTGATTGAAAAAGGGATTAAGCCAAGCTGGCCTGAAAATGGGAAAGATCCCGGATGGGCATACGGAACAAACAATTGGAATCAGGTGTGCAATGGCGGGATGATTGCCGCTTCCATAGCCATTGCCGAGAAAGATCCCGAATTGGCCGCTAAAACGATTCATCGGGCACTTGAAGGCATGGTCCATTCGCTTGTTGAATATGGTCCTGATGGTGTTTATCCTGAAGGCTCTACGTATTGGGCTTACGGAACCAGCTTTTCTGTCCTTACTTCAGCGATGCTCGAAAGTGCATTTGGTACCGATTTTGGTTTGGCCGATTATCCTGCTTTCAAGAAAAGTGCTATCTATCGGGTTTTGATGAATACACCTTCCGGATGGTATTATAATTTTGCCGATTGCGGTGATAAACGAAGTGATGTGGGCGATGTTACATTGGCTTGGTTTGCCTCAAAAACCGGGAATAAAGCCTTCTTTGAAAAGGAAAGGTTTCTTCAGCCAACAGCAAATTTAGGTGAATTGTCCAGAGTCTCTGGTGCTGCACTGGTTTGGATGTCACAGTATGAAGAAAAAAGTGAAATGAAGATTCCGACAGCATGGAAAGGAGAAGGCGATAATCCGATTGTAATTTTCACAGGTGAAGAAAATGATCCTACAGGTTATTATTTTGGAGGCAAGGGTGGAAGGGCTACAACAAGTCATGGAAATATGGATGCTGGATCTTTTATTTTTGAATTGGATGGCGTTCGTTGGTCTATTGATCCTGGAAATCAAAGCTACAATCAAATTGAACAAGCTGGATTTGACCTCTGGGGTAATTGTCAGGATTGTCAACGATGGACCTTACTTACTAAAAACAACTATGGACACAGTACACTCACCGTTAACAATGCATTGTTTATTAATAATGGAACCGCTTTTTTGGAAGATTTTAAAGATGGAGATAAACCGGAAGCCACATTCAACATGACGGCTGTTTATGGTGAAAACCTGAAAAGTGCTACCCGAAGATTTGCCAAGGAAGACAACCGTTCAATTCTAATTGAAGATAAATTTACTGTTAGCCAATCAACTCGTAACATTGTTTGGCAGATGATGACTACAGCTGATGTGGATATTGTAAAAGGTGGTGCCATTCTGCGTCAGAATGGTAAAGAACTTAAACTGGATAATCTCTCTCATCCTGAATTAAATGTATCCATCGTTCAGCTTGATCCTCCGCCATTCTATCTGGATCGCAAAATGGATGGATTAAAGCGAATTGAAATTCAGTTGCCGGCATACCTGGTTAAAAACAATGAGACCATGTTAAAAGTGCGTCTGTCAGGGAACTAACGAAGGATTTTTTTTCTTTTGTTGTGAAAGAAATCCATGATTTTTATAAATGATAGTAAGAACAAAATAGACTAAACAACCAGACAATGAATCGACTTATCAAATCAGTTCTCATAATCGGACTTCTTCTAATAGCTACCCAAGGTATTTGTTCCTCATCAGAGTTAGAACTTCTTAGGCAAAAGGTACAGAAAGAATTATTGACCGCGGAAGTTAATGAATCTCATGCGAGAGAGCTAATATCATCTATTCGTCAGGATGGAACCTGGCCGGGCATTGATTATGTCGATGTTTCCAACACCGGATTTCAACATGCCATGCATTTGAGTAATATGGTTGAATTAAGCAGGGCATACAAGAAAAATAATTCCAAACTGAAAGGTGATAAAAAATTAAAGCAGGCTCTTTATTCATCGCTTAATTATTGGCTTGCAAATGACTTTATCTGCCAGAATTGGTGGCACAATCAGATTGGAACGCCTACTGCATTGGTTTCGGTATTGTTGATAATGGATACAGACCTGACCAAAGAACAAGTGTCCAAAATGTTGCCTATGATTGGCCGTGCCCATCTAACGGCCTCTGGTGCCCGTCCTAGTGGCGATCGTATTAAAATTGCCGGTATTTTAGCCAAAGCATTACTTTTTAAGCGCGATGAAGCACAATTTAATGAGGTGATTCGTGTCATCGAAGGAGAAATAAAATTTGCCACAGGTCGTGGAATGCAAGTTGATTATAGCTTTCACCACCGGGAAGATCGTGTAAACAATACATTGTCATATGGCTTAGGCTATGCCGATGCTTTTGCTGAATGGGCTGCTTTCGTCTCAGGAACTAAATACCATTTTTCTGAAAAGCCCCTCCAACAACTGATTGATTATTATCTGGATGGAATTTGTAAACAAATGGTTTATGGGAAATATCACGATACAGGTACAATGAACCGCGATATCACTCGTGAGGAAGATCATCAGGCTGCAGGAATAAAAACTCCCGAAAGGCTGCTTAAAACAACTGATTATAGAAAAAATGAATTGCAGGAAATTATCAGGATTCGTCGTGATGAGACTATACCAAGCTTATCACACAGTACCTTTTTCTGGCAGACGGAACACTTTAGTTACCAGCGTCCTGATTTTTTTACTTCAGTCAGGATGCATTCAACTCGTAACAACAACATGGAGGAGCCATATAACGGAGAAGGTTTAATGAATCATCATCGTGCAGACGGTACAAACTATATCTCCAGAACAGGTGATGAATATACAAATATGGCCCCAGTTTACGATTGGCAGAAGATACCGGGAGCCACTATTCTACAAAAAGCTGAACTTCCTTCAGAAACTGAAATTCAGAAGAAAGGTCTGACTGATTTTGTTGGAGCTGTAACCAATGGACTTTATGGAGCGGTAGTTTTTGACTTCAAAAGTCCCCATGATCCGCTGGTAGCCAAAAAGTCTTGGTTTTTCTTTGACGATGAATATGTTTGTCTTGGAGCAGGTATTAAATCCCCATCAAAGCTGTCGGTGGCAACAACCATCAATCAGTGTTTATTACGTGGTGAGGTAGTATTGATGAACGGCAATCAAAAATCAATTATTGAAAAGGGCGAACGTCAGTTAGATCAGGTGAAATGGATTTTTCATGACGGAATTGGGTATATCTTTCCTGAATCTCAAAAAGTAAACCTTTCAAATCATACTGAAACGGGAAGTTGGTTTAAAATTAACAGGCAATCAGATTCTCCAAAAGAGGAAGTTACCAAAGATGTTTTTAAACTATGGTTTGATCACGGAGCACAGCCTTCCAATGGCAGTTACCAATACATTGTAATTCCGTCCACTACTGAAAAGGAAATGGAGAATAATACAGAAAGAAACATTGAAATCCTTTCCAATACTTCTGAGGTACAAGCAGTCAGGCATCGTGGTTTGAACATTTGTCAGATAGTTTTTTATACTTCAGGAGAAATTCAATTGTCTGAAAATATTAAGATCGGGATGGATAGTCCTGGATTGATAATGATTAAAACTAATGATTCAGGCATAAAACAGCTAACTGTTGCAGATCCATCACGTAAACTAGGGAAAATACATGTGACCGTAACCAGTAAAATTGAAAAGAGCGGTGATCATTTCAGATCATTCTGGAACCAGGCAAAAGGAGTGAGTGAAATAGCCATTGATTTACCTCAAACTGTTTATGCCGGTAAAAGTGTTACCATAGAAATCTAATTGAACGAATAAAAACATAAACCTACTAACTCATGAAGTACTTAAAAAGCACATTTCTTATTTTGTTGCTAAGTTGTTTCTCCGGAATCAGTTTTGCACAA
>JACMKG010000014.1 GCA_014380255.1 Prolixibacteraceae bacterium
AACGGAATTGTGCAGCAGGCCGTACGTGCCATTAAAGCTGCGTTGCCTGATTTATATGTGATTGCCGATATTTGCAATTGCGAGTACACGGTTCATGGTCATTGCGGAACCATTGTAAATGGCGATGTACACAATGACCTTACCCTTGAAACACTCAGCAAACAATCCGTTTCACTGGCCCGCGAAGGCGTTGATATGGTTGCACCCAGCGATATGATGGATGGACGCGTAGGAGCCATTCGCAGAGCACTTGATGAAAATGGCTTTTATAACCTGCCCATCATGGCTTATTCTGCCAAATATGCTTCCAGCTTTTACGGACCTTTTAGAGACGCTGCCGACAGTGCCCCTAAATTCGGGAACCGTTCTACCTACCAGATGGACCCGGCCAATGGCAACGAGGCCTTAAGGGAAGTTGCACTTGACATCGAAGAAGGCGCCGATATTGTGATGGTGAAACCTGCTTTAAGCTACCTGGATATTATTCAACGGGTAAAGACCAATTTTAACATCCCCATTGCCGCCTATAACGTAAGTGGTGAATATTCGATGGTAAAGGCTGCTGCAGCCAATGGCTGGATTGATGAGAAACGCATGGTTCGTGAAATCCTGACCTCTATTAAACGTGCAGGTTCTGATATCATTATTTCGTACCATTCGCAGGATATCGTTAAGGATTTATAATTTGAAGATAATAGATATTAGACTGTAGACATTCGATCAAACACATTATCATGAAACAATATACCCAAAGCATAGCGGCCTTTCAGGAAGCTCAAAAGCATATTCCTGGCGGAGTAAATTCACCGGTACGTTCCTTTAAAAGTGTGGATGGTGACCCATTGTTTATCTCCAGTGCCAAGGGAGCAAAGGTTTTTGATATTGATGGACATGAATACATCGATTATGTAGGTTCCTGGGGACCAATGATCCTTGGGCATGCTCATCCCGATGTGATTATGGCTATTCAGAAGACAGCCGCTAAGGGAACCAGTTTCGGGGCCCCTACCCTGCTCGAAACAGAAATGGCGCTGCAAATAAAAAAAATGGTTCCCTCGGTAGACAGTATTAGAATGGTAAATTCAGGAACGGAAGCTACCATGAGTGCCTTACGTTTGGCACGCGGGTATACCAAGCGGGAACTGGTCATCAAGTTTGAAGGCTGTTACCATGGTCACAACGATAGCTTTTTGATAAAAGCCGGTTCGGGAGCTTTAACTTTCGGAACTCCCAATTCTCCCGGGGTAACCTCCGGTACTGCCAAAGATACACTGAGCGCCCGTTTTAATGACCTGGAATCAGTTAAGGAACTCTTCGACCAATACCCTGAACAGATTGCCGCAGTGATTCTTGAGCCCGTAACCGGAAACATGGGCGTAGTTATTCCTGAGACAACATTCATTCAGGGTATCAGAAAGCTGTGTACAGAAAATGGCACCGTGCTGATATTTGATGAAGTAATGACTGGATTCCGTTTGGCCAAAGGAGGGGCACAGGAAATTCTGGGCATCACACCCGACCTTACCTGTTTCGGTAAGATCATTGGAGGAGGCCTTCCTGTAGGTGCCTATGGGGGCAAGCAGGAGATCATGGACTGTTTAGCGCCCAAGGGTCCTGTTTACCAGGCAGGAACGTTGTCCGGCAATCCGCTGGCTATGTCTGCCGGCCTTACCACCCTTCGTATTCTTGATGAAACAGATGGTTTTTACAATACGCTTGAAGAGAAGTCAGCCCGTTTGGGCGATGGTATCAATCAATGCCTGAAGGACCTGAATTTTCCCGGAGTTGTTAACCGCGTAGGGTCCATGTTTACACTTTTCTTTACGCAGGAAGAGAAAGTAAATTCATTTGCTGATGCCTGCCGTTGCGACACTTCCCGCTATGCCAAATACTTTAAAATGGCTTTGGAAAGTGGAATTTACTTGGCGCCCTCTCAGTTTGAAGCCGGATTCATGTCAGCAGCTCATACAACCAAGAAAATAGACAAGACCATAGAAGCCACATTTGAGGCTTTAAAAGCAATAAAAGGTTAAACCGGATGGTTTATTCAATAGTCGAATCTTCAGGAGAGGTTTCTTTAGGTAAGTATTTATAGGTATATAAAATTTATTTCATTGATAATCAGTAGTGCATATAAACTAAAACAATTTTGGCAGATTTTTTGAAGTAGCATTTCTGCTGAGTGGATACAGGCCTGAAAGAATCAGCGGAAAACAATTAAAATTTACACCATGAAAACAAAAATTGGAATCTTAGTTTTAGCGTTATGCACAACATTCTTTACCAGTGAGGCACAACGCCGTGTGGTTACAACAGCCCGTGCTATGAGCTATGACATTAGCGATAACCTTGATTTGGATGCAGTAGCTTCTATTTTCGGCGATTCAGAAAATCTGGAAGACTTTGAATTCAGGCTGAATGATCCGGACAACAGGATATCAAACCTTGACTTAAACGAAGATGGTTATATTGACTATTTAAGAGTAGTCGAGAATTCATCGGACAGAAACTCTTTGGTAGTCGTACAGGCAGTGTTGGATGAAGACATCTACCAGGACGTTGCCACCATAGAAATTGAAAAAGTTCAGAATGGTAGGCTGCGTGTACAGATTGTAGGCGATTCGTATATCTATGGTTCTAACTATATCATTGAACCAGTATTTGTACAAACTCCAGTAATTTTCTCCTTCTTCTGGAGTTCACATTACAGACCATGGCATTCTCCTTACTATTGGAATTATTACCCAAGGTGGTATAGCTATTATTCTCCTTATCCTACTTATAAGTATCACAGGCATGTTCATCGCCATATCAACTATCATAACGAATATCACCGTACTTCTGATAGAAACATACATTTCTCAAACGACCGCTACAATCATGTAAGAAGAAGCGATTATGCATCCCGGTATCCAAATAAATCGTTTACCAGTCGCCAGCAGGGTTACCAGAATAAGTATGAACTGGAAAGAAGAAGGCCTACCAATGCGAACGTACGGGATAGAAACACCAATGTCCAAAGATCATCCGATACCCGGGATTATCAATATAACCGGCAGAGTAATTCCGGCCGTAGAGATAAATCAGGTACTATCAATCAAAGCAGCAGGCGTCCCTCAACCGATGTACAATCAGGATCAGATCGTACGAGGACACGGGAAAACAGTACGATAAACAATGGAAGGTCCAATAATGTAAGAACTGAAGGATCGGGCAATGTAAATCAAGGCAGACGCCCTTCAACCAATGTGCAATCAGGCTCAGGAAATGGCAGAAGCAGGGAAAACAGCCAGATAAATACCAATCGTAGCAATTCTGGCAATTCAGGTGCTCCTGTACAGATCAAATCCGGCAATCGGAATGAATCCCAGAATAGTGGTTCAGGTTCTGTTACAAGGAGCAGGCCAACCCCATCATCAAGCCCAAACAGATCGGGCAGCCAGATGGACTCCAGAAGGTCAGCTCCAAGAGAGAAATCCGGTACTATCACCAACAGTGGCAGGGGAAATAGTGAAACCAGGCAAGCGCCTCAGAGCACCAAAAGATCTGAATCGCCCAAGAGTGAAGAAAACAAGGATTCCGGCAACGGGAGAAGACGATAAGAATAACCCAATTAGTAATTTAAAACAGATCAATTGACGACAAATTCCATACTACTTAAAACACTCAAGGGAGAGAAAACTGAAAGGCCACCTGTTTGGTTCATGCGTCAGGCAGGAAGAGTGTTGCCATCATATATGAAAATCAAAGAGGATTATACCTTTTGGCAGATGATGCAAAATTCGGAAGTAGCTGCCAAAGTTACTCTTTTACCAATTGAGGATTTGGGTGTCGATGCCGCCATTCTGTTCTCAGACATACTGGTTATTCCGCATGCACTTGGCATGGGGCTGGAATTTAAGGACAGTGGCCCTATATTTGATCAGCCACTGGCTTTTCGTGACAATCCGGTAGCAGGCCTAAAGCCTGATCCGGATAAACTGAATTACATCTATTCGGTGATTGACGAAATCCAGCGCACCAAGAATGAGGATACCCCTTTGATTGGCTTTTGCGGCGCCCCTTTGACTGTTTTGCTTTTCATGCTTCAAGGCCTGGGACGCAAAGGTGAATTCCCGGAAGCGATCAAATTCATGTATCAGCACAAGGAAATCACCCGGCAGCTCATTGATATTGTCACTGATCTTTCCATTGAATACGCCAATAAACAAATCGATCATGGTGTGGAAGTTTTTCAATTGTTTGATACCCATGCCGGGTTAATACCTTTTGATCTGTACGATGAACTGTTTATGCCATCCATACGTAAGATTGCTACAGCGGTAAGAAACAGGAATATTCCTTTTATCTTTTTCCCTAAGGGATTAGGTGCTGGCATTGCTCATGTTTCACCCGATGACTGCGATTTTTTAAGCATCGACTGGCAAACATCACTTACTTCAGCACGTAAACTGGTGCATCCAAAAATTGGTTTGCAAGGAAATGTTGATCCAAGACTGTTATATTCCAGCCAGCCTGAGATAGAAAAAGCGCTTGAGCCGTATATCGAGTTTGGCAAAAACAACCAGAACTGGATATTTAATTTAGGACATGGCTTTATGCCGGGCATATCGGTCGAAAATGCACGGTTTCTGGCTGACTGGGTGAAAAGAACGGATTGGAGAAGATAAGAAGTTCAAAGTTTAAGGTTTCAAGTTCAAAGTTTGCGGAGTTCGGAGAGCTTAAGTATTATCAATGGGATGAAACCTTGAAATAAGAAAACAAATTAAATTGAGCCCTGAACCGGGTTTAATTACGTATATTGATTAAATATTGAACAAGTAATGAGAAACAAGCAAAAGCCTGACTAGGAAAACAACTTGGAACTTTGAACTTGAAATTTGAAACTTAATTGCTATGATTAATCGCGAACTACTTGAAAAATATAACCATCCGGTACCCCGATATACGAGTTATCCACCGGCGAATTTCTTTACCGAAGAATTCAGCCCTAAGAACTACCTCGATGCCGTGGACCAGTCGAATGAATGGAGGCCCAAGAATATTTCAATCTATATTCACATTCCATTCTGCCTGAAAATGTGTTATTTCTGTGGATGCAACTCGTATGCGTTGCGTAAAACTGAAGTAGTGAATGCCTATCACAAAGCATTGATTCAGGAAATAAAGATGGTTACTTCCAGGCTGGATAAAAACCGTTTGGTATCGCAAATCCATTATGGTGGCGGTACTCCCAATGCCATTCCTGTTGAATACCTTCAGGAGATCAATGAATTGTTGTTTTCAACTTTCAAATTTATTCCCGAACCTGAAATTGCCATTGAGGTCAATCCCGCATACCTGACCTTTGAACAAATGACTGGACTTAAGAAGGCGGGATTCAATCGTTTCAGCCTGGGCATACAGGATTTTGACACAGAAGTGCTGGATGCTGTAAACAGGGATAAGCCCGGAATGCCGGTACAGGATCTGATGGCTTTTCTGAAGCAGGATGCACCGCAAATAGCTGTCAACCTTGATTTTATCTATGGATTACCCAAGCAGACGGCCCTTCATTTTTCTGAAACGATCATGAAAGCCATCGAGTTGAAGCCAGATCGGTTGGTTACGTTCTCCTATGCGCACGTGCCATGGGTAAGCAAGATTCAGAAGAAACTGGAGAAGGAAGGACTTCCTGCTCCAGATGAAAAAATAAAAATGTATGAAGCGGCCTTTTCCCTGCTCACTCACAACGGTTATGAAGCCATCGGAATGGACCATTATGCCAATGCCAGTGACGAGCTTACCGTTGCCAGAAAAAACAAACAGCTACACCGTAATTTCCAAGGGTATTGCACCAGGCGTACCACCGGACAGGTTTATGCTTTCGGAGTAACCGGAATCAGCCAGTTAAGTGGGGTTTATGCTCAGAATACCAAATCCATTGACCAGTACATTGCACAGACCAACCAGGGAGAATTAACCACCATCAAGGGTTATTCCTTAACC
Source organism: Prolixibacteraceae bacterium (assembly GCA_014380255.1). The sequence continues at coordinate 5,989 of JACMKG010000014.1, forward strand.
GACCAGCAGGTAATTGTTCGGGAGGTAATCAATGAGCTGATGTGTAACGAGCAGATTGTATGGGATGAAATTGGCAGCCAATTAGGATTATCAGCTTCTGAAATTAAACAAAATACCACTTACAATCCAACATTGCTTCAGCAGTTTGAAAGTGATGGAATCATCAGACTTTCAGAAGAAAGAATTCAAATCACCCCTGAAGGACAATTGTTTATCCGTACCGTAGCGGCATCCTTTGATCCTTTAACCCAGGCCGGACAAACCAACTTTTCTAAACCAGTATAACCAATGGCAGAATCAGTCAAGACGGAAGTAATCATTGTAGGCGCAGGCTTAACAGGCCTTACAATGGCTTTTTACCTGAAAAAGGCAGGTGTTGATTTTAAAATCATTGAGAAATCCAACCGAACCGGAGGTGTCATCCGTACCGTAAACGAACAAGGTTTTGTGTATGAAACCGGGCCTAACACCGGGGTTGTCTCTCATCCTGAAATGACTGAACTGTTTGAAGATCTTTCAGGAGCATGTTCTCTTGAAACGGCTGATCCTACTGCCAAACGCCGTCTTATCTGGAAAAACCGGATGTGGCACGCCTTGCCCTCGGGTCTTTGGTCGGCTATCAATACGCCGCTTTTTACCTGGCACGATAAATTCAGAATTCTAGGGGAACCCTTCCGCCCCAAAGGAACAGATCCGGATGAATCGTTGGCTGAACTGGTAAAGCGCCGCCTGGGACAAAGCTTCCTGGATTACGCGATCGATCCTTTTAT
>JACMKG010000492.1 GCA_014380255.1 Prolixibacteraceae bacterium
GGGTATATATAGAGTTTATAATCAATATTGGCTTTTTTCAGGGCCGCTTCATAGGCTGGTATCCCCTGGTTGATGCGCTCGTCATCTCCGGCATAGTGTAACAACATGGAGGCCTTGATATTCGGTACATCTTCTTCCTTTGGCGCGCTTCCGTAATAGGGAACCGCTGCATTTAACTGGGGTGAATGAACAGCTACCTGGTTGGTCATTGCCCCTCCCCAGCAGAATCCGGTGCACCCAACTTTACCGGTTGTTTGCGGATTGGTTTTCAGATAGGCAACAGCTGCCACAAAATCCTTCTTGGTGACTTCATAATCCATCTTTTGGAACATAGGGGTGGCCTCTTCGGGTGTGGCTGGTGTACCTCCCTGTGCCGACAGGGCATCGGGAGCCATGGCCACGAAACCTTCCAGGGCAAACCGCCGGGTCACATCTTTAATATGGGGCTGTAATCCTTTGTTTTCGTGAATAACGATAATGGCCGGATATTTGCCTTCTGCCTTAGGCTTTGCCAGGTAAGCCCTCACTTGCCCACTCTCACCCTGGTACTGAATGTCGGAGGTGGTAAGCCTTGAATCATTTGCTTCAGTGATCTGTCCCTGCAAATCCATGGGCCGCAGCATGGAAAAAGCAATCATGGAGCCGCCGGCCCATGCAACAGATTTTTTGATGAATTCTCTACGATTGGTTTTTGCTTTTGGTTGGTCGTATGAACGATCGGTGGTGCATTGAGACATAACGATTCCTCCTTAGTTTTTGGTTTTTATTAATTTAATTTCACCAGGGCTGAAATATGAACTAAATTTACAATTAATTGTATTCATTACATATAAACAAAGACATAATATTTCATAATTACTTATGAAAAAGGCAACTAATTCATTCAAATGAAATAAAGTTGAGCTTTTTATCGTTACAATTGTTATTTTTATGCCTTCTTAATAAGACAATCAATCAACATAGGTTGCCATTTACAGGAAGGCGACAACTTGAATGGATAGAGTAAATGGCAAAAAAGGCTGCTGGCCACTGGCTACTGGAAAGTGATGGTTCGATCAAAGGCCATGAAAGTCGATCGCGGCATAGGTTTTGCCAATTGGCAGAAGCTGATAATTTGAAATTAAATTAATAATCGAGATATGAAATCAATCTTAGTGGTGTTGGTTATGCTGGTAGCGTTTACAGGGTGTGTGAAAAAGAATAAGGTTCCTACCGCCCAGGACGTAAATAATCCGGCCATGCATGAAGTGAAAGTGGAAGAAGTGGTCCAGACTTCCAATTATACTTACTTGAGAGTTAAAGAAAATGATGCGGAAAAGTGGATCGCTGTTAACCGCCAGGAAGCTGCTCCAGGGGATGTATATTATTACGAACAGGGCCTTGAAATGCGCAATTTCAATAGTAAAGAGCTGAACCGCACGTTCGAGTCTGTTTATTTTGTGGAAGGATTGAGCAAAGAGCCTGTTGCAGCTCATGTACACGAAGGTGCTGAACCCATTAAACCGGTACAGGCAACCCTTACCCAGAAAGAAGGAATCTCGGTGGCACCTGCCGTTGAAGGTCTTTCAATTGCTAAATTATATGCCGACAAAAGCAAATACGATGGCAAAACCATCAAGATGAAAGGACAAGTCGTGAAGATCAATGATCAGGTAATGGACAGAAACTGGATTCATATCCAGGATGGAACCAACGATTCAGGGAATTTTGATCTCACGGTAACGACTAAAGACTCGGTAAAATTAGACGAAGTGGTTACCTTTGAAGGAACTATAAGCCTGAAAAAAGATTTCGGCTACGGCTATTTCTATGAATTAATCATGGAAGATGCCAAAGTAATCAGATAATTATAAACTATTTGGAATTAAAAGACCCTGCCTGGATGTTGAATTCAGTGCAGGGTTTTTTAATTCCAAATAATCAGGCAAAATAATATAACAGGATTTAATGGATCAAGCGGAAATATTGTGAAGACGATGTACTGATAACCTGCCTGGAGCAAGGGGCATAGGGCATGGATTGTATCGGATCAAGTTCAAAAAGAGGTGGATAAGAAGGATGAATCATCCAAATGTCTTTCACGGGATTCCTTTAAACAAATAGAATAACATTGCCACAAACTCTATGTTAACTCTATATTAGGCCTATGTCAGGTCTATAATTTGAAAATTTAAGTTAGCCCCACCATAGACCTGACATAGAGTTAATATGGACCTCTGAGTTATGGAATTTCATTGCCCGAACAAAAAGAAAGGCTTGGAGGGTAAACGAATTTAGGGAAAATAGTTGGAATACAAAAGCCTGAAAAAGTGATCATTGGTCAGTATGGAGTTTTTTAGATTTCATAATATCTGGTTTTAATTCTGAATCGAAGATCTATATAATAATAGCAGGCAGCAATTTTATTCGATGAATGCCTGGTTTTTTTCGATGGAGCTCAAGAAAAACTTTTGCGCATCAAACTATTCCGACAGTTTCTTGGTTTTTCCTTACATTTGAAATCTTTAAAAAATAGAAATCCAACTGAACCGATGATGCAAAAAGCTATCACTATTTGTCTTTTAGTCGCAATAACTATGGGTTTTACAATTGATAAGGAAATGGATAAACATGAACGAAAGGCACAACGTATTCATACACAATGCCTAACGGTTGATACACATTGCGATACCCCTATGTTGATGATCAAACCTGGGTTCAACCTTCGCGAAGAGCATAAGTCGCCTAATTCGAGGGTTGATTTGCCACGTATGAAAAGCGGTGGCCTGGATGCCATGTTCTTTGGCGTATTTACAGGTCAGAAGCCACGTACAGATGAGAATTACCTTAAGACATACGCATTGGCCAACCGAATGCTTGATTCGATTCATTCCATGGTAGCGCAAAATGCAGACCTTGCCACCCTGGCGCTAAGGGCAGACGACCTGCAACAGATTAAGAAAACAGGAAAGAGGGCTATCTATATAGGAATGGAAAACGGTTTTCCGCTGGCTAAAAATATTACAAGGGTAGAAGAGTTTTATAAAAAGGGAGTCCGTTACATTACGCTTTGTCATTCGTATCATAACGACCTTTGCGATTCGTCAAGCGACGCTGCACCTGTTGAACACAACGGGCTGAGCGCTTTTGGAAAGGAAGTGATCGGAGAAATGAATCGCCTGGGCATGATGGTCGATGTATCACATGCTTCGGATAAGTCTTTTTTTGATATTCTGGAATTGAGCAAGGCCCCGGTAATTGCATCTCATAGTTCGGTACGATCGGTTGCCCTGCATAACCGCAATATGACCGATGAGATGATTAAGAAGCTTGCTGAAAAAGGGGGCGTGCTTCAAATATGCCTTTTGGATGTATATATCAAAGAGCCCGATACCACTTCTGCCAAGTTCCTGGCTGAGCGGCGCCTTCATAAAATATACATCACATCATACAACAGCATGTCGGAAAGTGAAAAAACGGCCTTTGAGCAAGAATGGGATGACGTGCAGGCCAGTTATGCCAAAGAACTGCCCACGATTAAAGATATGGTCGATCATATAGACTATGTAAAAGATTTGGTAGGCGTTGATTATGTGGGTATCGGCAGTGATTTTGATGGCGGTGGCGGATTGCGTGATTGTGCTGATGTGAGCCAGTTTCCAGCCATTACCCTGGAGTTGCTTCGCAGGGGATATAGTGAAAATGAGATCCGTAAGATTTGGGGTGGCAACCTGTTGAGGGTTTTCCGCGAAGTTGAAAAGTATGCCGGTAAGAAGGAGGCGCTTTCACAAATTTGATTTACCTGTGTTCCACAGATGGAGATAAACACATCGAAAAACAAGGCAAAAAGAGAAGAGAGTAAGGAGAAAGGAAAAAATGCAGGGGAATTGGGGCATGGGGAAAGGTGCTAAACCATCCATCAGCCCATCAGCCCATCAATCCTTCAATCCTTCAGTCCATCAATTCATCAATCCTTTAATCCGAAGCGCATTTAATTCTCGGTTTATGCCCCTTGCCGGGCGTTTAAAATACTGACGAAAATCAACCCCTGTTGTTAAACATTCATTTGTTATTATCTAAAGTGCACATAATCTGGTAGGTAACGGATTGTGTGTTTTTTTTGATTCCGGATTATCAATAAACGAATATCATAACTTTGAATGTCATTTCAAAATATTCAAATCAACAGGACAGGCCAGTTTTTGTAAATGGATTCCATCGATTAATAACTACAGCCTGTTTTGAAGGTAAATAAAACAAACAAGAAAACTCATGAAAGCAGACATTAATGAATTTTTGGAGGCTCTGAAAGCCCGCACTCCCGGCGAACGTGAATTTCACCAGGCTGTACAGGAAGTGGTGGAATCAGTATGGGATGTTTATAAGAAAAATCCCAGGTATCAGAATGCAAAAATACTCGAGCGCATGGTGGAACCCGAGCGTACTATTATTTTCCGTGTTCCATGGATTGACGACCGGGGAGAAGTGCAGGTTAACCGTGGTTTCAGGGTTGAATTCAACTCAGCCATTGGTCCCTATAAAGGTGGATTGCGTTTTCACCCTACCGTAACGCTTAGTGTATTGAAGTTTTTAGGATTTGAGCAGACCTTCAAAAACAGCCTAACCACCCTGCCAATGGGTGGTGGTAAAGGTGGATCTGATTTTAGTCCCAAGGGGAAGTCTGACAATGAGATTATGCGTTTTTGCCAATCGTTCATGTCAGAGCTCTACCGTCATATAGGTCCCAATACCGATGTTCCTGCCGGGGATATAGGGGTTGGTGGCCGCGAAATAGGGTTCTTATTTGGTCAGTATAAAAGATTGAAGAATGAATTTACCGGTGTATTAACCGGCAAAGGAATCGGCTGGGGAGGAAGCTTAATTCGTCCCGAAGCAAC
>JACMKG010000094.1 GCA_014380255.1 Prolixibacteraceae bacterium
ATCTTCACCTTCGAGCGGTTCTTCAACGTTTCAAATCCTTTAATGACCATGCGGTCATTCATTTTTAAGCCTGATGTGATCTCTGCTTCATTTTGATTCTCATAGCCAATGGTGATGCGTTTTTCATCCGCTGTACCATTGTCCACCACAAATACCGATTTACCACGCTGACCCGAGATGATGATCTCTTTGGGGATTACAATCACGCTGTCTTTGCGGGCAAGCACGATATCGGCTTTGGCAAACATTCCCGGACGCAGCTTCAACTCAGGGTTGGCCACCTGTATAATTCCCTTGAAAGTGCGGGTCTCGGTACTGATGGCAGGAGAGAGCTCTTTGATAACTCCGGGCAGTGTATCATTGGGTAAGGTATAATTCATAATCCGTACGGGCTGATCGATCTTCACATCGCTGATATATTTCTCGGGAAGATTAACCTCTACCATCATAGTGCTGTAATCCATCAGGCTTACTACCGGGGTCCCGGTAGCCACCTGGGTGCCGTTGGTAATAGCGGGAAGATCGGTGATAACCCCTTTGAAAGGAGCATGTACATTCAGCTTGGCCAGTTGAAGATTAGCCCGTTCAAAAGCATCCTTGGCATTGGTGTAGTTGACCTCCGAATTACGGTAGTCAAGCTGGGTTACCCCTCCTTTTTCATAAAGCGATTGTTGCTTTTTCATGTTCTGATCAGTAATCTCCAGGTTCAGCTTCTTGCTTTCGAAACCAATCCCATTGACATATTCAGCATCTTCGAGCTGCACAATCACCTGCCCGCTTTCAACCACATCGCCCAGGGCAAAGGGACGGCGGGTGCGTGGATTGATATTGAGCTTGTATTTGCCTGTCATCTCGGTACTTACTACTGTTTTCTTGGTGGCATTCAGCGTTCCGGTTGTATTGATTACTTTTTCAATGGAGGCAGGTTTGATGTCTGCAACAGATACTGGAACTGCCAGTTCGGTCGTCGTATTGGCCTGTTGATTGTTGCATGCGGTAGTGGCACCGATCAGGGCAATCAAAGCAATAAATTGATGAAATGATTTCATGATATAATCTGTTTTTTTATTATTTCTTCTGTATAATGTTTTCTGGAATAATGGCTTCGTTTCTTTCAAAATCAAACAGGGACTGGATCTTAAGATTCAACAGTTCAATTTTATAGTCGATCAATGCTTGCGCATAGGCCATTTTCTTTTGAGAAAGCTGTGTCTGGAAAAGGTTCATGTCCATACTTGTCAAATCACCGTTGGCATATCTCTCCAGGTTAATTTCATAGGTCAGCTGGGCATTCTTTTCATTCTGGCTGGCAATTTCAATCTGGTTAACCAGGTTTTGCAGATTTCGGTATACTCTACGAATGTCCAGAGTGATCTGTTTCTTCTGTTCCGACTGGTTTAGCTCCTGGGTTTGAATCACCGCTTCCTGGGCCTTGATGCGTGCTTTCTTTTCACCCCAGTCATACAAGGGCACATTGAATGAAACAGATACTCTTGGATTGTTGGTCGGATTCTGATAAATGTCTTCCAGGTTTTCATTCACTCCAATGATTCCAACGGATAAGTTAACATCCCCCCTGAATTCATTGAGCGATCTGGTACGGATCAGGTCAAACTGCGAGGATTCAATATCTATTTCACGCTGGCGAAGTTCCATTCTTGTATTCAAGCCATGATCGATAGCTTTCTGTACATCTACCGCTACGCGGTTCGGAGCCACATCGGTCATTACGGTAATATCCTCCATGATATCCATTCCGATGTATTGCTTGAACTGGTCTTTGTAATTATCCAGGACCACCTGGTCATTCTGAACCGATGATTTGGCTGTGGCAAAGTTTAATTCTGCCTGGTAAAGCTCTTCCTTGGCGGCAATCCCGGCAGTTACCTTATTCTGTGTGATCTCGTAGCTTTTCTGTGTATTGGCAAATTCATCCTGAGAGATGTCCAGGCTCATCTGAGCCAGGTAAACATTGTAAAAAAACTGGGTAACCTGCTTCTCGTTATTCAGTTGCTGCATGGCATAACTCAACATGGCATTCTCCAGATCCAGTTCCAGTTCTTTTAAGGTAAGCTTGGTCCTGTTATAAGTGAATAGAGGCTGTGCAATGCTTAGATACAGGTTATTACTGAAGGTCTTGGGCTGAAGGTTAAAGGCATTCTCACTGTAGCTGTTCTGCCAGCCGAAATTATTAACAAGGCTGATGGTTCCATCGGTTGGAAGCACTGGCTGTGAGATGGTGAATGTACCTTGGGACCGGGTGGTCTCACTGGTATTCCATTTGGCATTGTAAGTATCAAAAGCCCGGGTCTTGTCATAGCTTATAGGGGTCACATTAAGCGAAAAGTTCGACTTTAAGGCCGCATTCTGTGCTTTAAGCGATTGTTCCGAACGTTCAAGGTTAAGTAGCGAGCGACGAAGGTCGGGACTGTTGGAGCGTGCAATATCCAGCGCCCTTTCGAGGGTCAGTATCTGTTGCCCATTTGCTGAAAGCAAAAGCTGACAAAAAATGACCAGCATCAATCCCCTGCGGATTAGTTTTTTTACAAGCATAGGTATTATTCTCTTAGGTTTATATTTTTAATTTCAAGTTTTAAGTTTCAAGTTCCAGGTTCCAAGTCGTTGTACTCCGGCTATTCGCTTTCGACTTTAATTATAATCACTTCCGATTACTAATCATTTTGAATAGCGCATCAATAGTAAATTGTAAATCGTCTAATTGTAAATCTTTGTTCTCTGCCCACTGCAACTGATCACTATTTTCTATTGTTTCACCAGCTTTATCGCATCTGCCACCACTACCGGGGCTGTTGTTTTATTGCCTAATTCCACTTTAACGGTATCGCCCGAGAAATAGAAAGAGCCCAGGCTGTTCCATCCGTTATCAACTGTTTTAAGGTCCACCATTACTTCTTCCTGGCTTTCGCTGAAAATGGTATAGATGTATTCTCCGCCCCCTTCCTGGTTGTCGCGCCTGCCTCGTCGGTTGGTCTTGGTGAGGTAGCTGAAAACTTCATAGGTTCCGGCTTCCTGGATAGGGATATGCCAGGTGGCCTTCTTCTTCCCGTCCCCAGCCTTGATATAGTGGGCTGAGCGGATAAACTTGCCGAAGTAACCGCTGTTGGTAGTGGCCCTCCAGGTGCGGGGAGCCCTCCAGGTGTTCATCCCGATGTAGCGTTCCTTGGTCTGGTCCTCCGATAAAAGCAAATCCTGCAAGATGCTCTTATCATCGGTTACGGTGTATTTAAAGGTTGGATCTTCATCATCGCTGATAAATTCTCCATCTTCGGCCAGCCTGACGGGTATATCAATTATCTTTTCACCCTCAAAAGGGGTTGCTTTGGTATCTTCCTCAATATCTTCCAAAGGGAGCATGATCTCTGCCGGTATGTTTTTGGAAGTAAGTGTGTTGATGGTGATGTTGCGAGGCGTGCCGTCAAGCAGATAACTTACCTGTTTGGTTTGCGTACCTTCCAGGTGCAGCAGTTTGTCAACCGTTTCCATATTGGCACCACCCCCGCCAAAGCGTCCACGCCCGGGACCTCCACCTTCACCAAGGCGAAATTGAACCTGCACAATTCCTTCGGTTTGTTCAGTGTTGGTAATCTTGAACTTAACCATGGTCTTCAGCCGGTCGCCATCAAGTACATTTACCGCGTCCACGCCTCCAATCAGATAGCCTGGCAATTCCTTGCTGCTGAACCATTTTTCCATGTAAGGCAGCAAGTCAGTGCCAAACTGCTTCTGGATACGGGAATTGAAATCTTCAATGGACGTTGAATTAAACCGGATGCTTTTAAGGAAGTTAAACATGAAATCATCAAATGCCTCATCGCCTGCCTTACGTTTAATGATGGAGAAAAGGGTTAATCCCTTAAGCTGAATCACATTGTCGATGATCTTTACCTTTTCCGGATTATCCAGCAACTCGGCAAACGAATAATCCAGCAAGGCCAGGTTGGCCTGTTCATTTTCTGTCATTCCCTGAAACTGGCGCATCCATCCCATGGCACCTGATTCGCTGGATTGCTTCAGGTAAGCTTCAAAGATACGGTCGGTAACCGGCCACTTGTCTGATTGTACATGGTAGGCATGGTTGTAGAACAAAGGGAAAAAATACAAGGGGTTAGCCTTTTCTTCCACCTGA
>JACMKG010000493.1 GCA_014380255.1 Prolixibacteraceae bacterium
GAGAGAACACGGAACGAACCACCATTTGTTCCTGCACTATAAGCTTTTCAACCAGCCGTGCCACTTTCTCTTGCGAGTCAAAGCCAAGACGATGCATTCCGGTATCCAAATTAATATGCACCGGGTAACGCATAACGGCGTTTTGCTGAAGCACCTTACGAAATGAATCCAGTATTTCTTCCGAATAGATATTGGGTTCTAACCTGAACTCGATCATATTCTCAAAACTATGCTCTTCGGGATTCATCACCACGATAGGCAGATCGATACCGGCCTGACGCAGTTCGACTCCTTCATCAGCAACAGCCACGGCCAGGTAATCGACCTTGTGAAACTGAAGGATGCGAGCGATCTCAGCCATCCCGCTGCCGTATGAAAAAGCTTTAACCATAACCATGATGCGTGTTTCGGGGCGAAGCATCGATCGAAACAGGTTAAGGTTATTTACCAAGGCATTCAGGTCGATTTCCAGAACGGTCTGATGGTATTTCTTCTGCAGCACAGAGGAGATCCTTTCGAAATGAAAATCACGCGCACCTTTTAACAGGATACATTCCTGTCCATAGCCGGCAGACTGAAAGGATTCAAGATACTGATCGGTTGATTCATAAAACTCAGTCTGCATAGTAAACAAATCAGCCCTTTTTCTGATTGCCGGACCTATGCCTACCAGGTGATTCACCTTATGAAGCTGCAACAGCCGGGTTACTTCCTGATACAATTGCTTATCTGAAATGCCGGATTGGTGAATATCTGACAGTATAACTGTTTTACGCAGATAAGGATTTTTTGCATGATTGTTTAAAAATGAAAGAGCTATCTGCAGGGAATTGATATCAGAATTATAGTAGTCATTGATCAGTAGACAATTGTTGATTCCTTCCTTCATTTCAAGACGCATGGCAACAGGTTGAAGAGTACGGAAAGACTCAAGCACTGATGGATCGGCATAGTGTTGGCAAAGGATAAAAGCCAGGCAATGGGCTGCATTTTCCAGGTTCGCTGCATCCTGAAAAGGAAGGCTTACCTTAAACTCAGCAGATGACTTTTTAAACTCAGCAGATGACTTTGAGTCATCTGCTGAGTTTAAAAAAGCAGTCATTTCAACGCCTTCTTCCACCTGACGGGTCTTTATATACAGCTGGGCCTTTTCATCGCTGAAAGACCAGCCAAACAGCTTAACTGAAGGATTTATTCCCCCACTTCTTACAGCTTCATCCACCAAGGACTGATCCTTGCAATAGATCAATGTATCGCATGATTCGAAGAGCTTCAGCTTTTCCTTCAGCTTTTGTTCTTTGGAACTAAAATTTTCCTGGTGAGCCTCCCCGATATTGGTTAAGATACCAATCGTTGGCTGAATGATCTTTTGCAGGCGTTGCATTTCTCCGGGTTTCGAGATGCCAGCTTCAAAAATGGCTAGTTGATAACCGGCATTCAGGTTCCAGACCGACAAAGGCACCCCCACCTGTGAATTATAGCTTTTGGGACTTCTTATAACACTATAGTTGTGCAGCAATTCAAAGAGCCATTCTTTGATAATGGTTTTACCATTGCTTCCGGTAATGCCCACAACGGGAATACTGTACTGTGAGCGGTTCCAGGCAGCCAGTTTCTGCAGGGCATCCAGAGTATTTTCAACCACTATGAAACAGCAGTGGGTATATTTCCTCAACTCATCACTAAAGTCGGAAACAACAAAAGCATGGACACCCGCATGGACCAGATCGGCAATATACTTATGACCATCGTTGCGATCGGTTTTCAAGGCAAAGAATAAACTGGATTCCGGATCTAAGATCGTTCTGCTGTCAATTACCACCGCAGAGATAACCGGATCTGAAGCAGATTCACTCGATTGGAATTGGCCTCCCACAATGGAAGATATCTGGCTGATGGAAAGAATTGGCATTATCGTATCGCTTTAGTATAACAAGAACGGCACAAAGGCTCGTATTCGTCTTTTTCGCCCAATAAAACAAGTTTCTCGGCTTTTGATATGCGATGTGAGAACTGGGCAACATCACCGCATCTCATGCATATGGCATGCACCTTGGTAATATGATCGGCAACGGCCATTAAGCCGGGAATTGGACCAAACGGTTTTCCCTTAAAGTCCATATCCAGGCCTGCGATAATCACCCTTATCCCCTGGTTGGCCAAAGCGATGCTTACATCAATTAGTCCGTTGTCAAAAAACTGGGCTTCATCAATTCCAATGACATCTACATCGCCTGCCAGAAGAACTATATTCCCTGAACTGTCAACCGGAGTGCTTTGTATGGTATTTTCGTCGTGCGAGACCACCTCTGCAATGGAGTATCGAGTGTCGATAGCAGGTTTAAAGATTTCGACTTTTAACCTGGCAATCTTGGCCCTTTTAAGTCTTCTTATCAGTTCTTCCGTTTTTCCTGAAAACATTGATCCAGCAATGACTTCAATACTTCCGGTTTTTTTATGTCTGTCAATTCCCCTTTCAATAAACATGTAGGTTATATGCTAAAGATTTTTGTATTTTTACGCTGTGCCAACGACCAACTCTGGTTTATCTTTCAATTTCGTCAACAACAATTGGAAGTGCAAACAAAGATAAATTTTAATTATTACTAAGAAAAATCGAGTTAGAATTACAGATTAAAATCACAGATATAAGATGGACAAACGTAAATTGGTAAATATAATCATTAAAGACTTGGAGGAGATAAAAATCCTTTCAGAAGAAGTGGCAGAAAGTGACAATGATTCTTCCTTAATCCTTGGACTTGCTTTGAATAAAGCCAGGCTTTTATGCCAGGAAATTGAGTTGCTTTGCGAATTGACCACTAAATCAGCACCTATTGCCCTGGCAGCGCAAGAAACTGTTGTTGACAATGAGGAGGAGTATGATGATGTGGAAGATCACACGTATGCGGATCCGGAACTGGAAATAATAAATGCTGAAGAGGATGGATTTGAGCAGGAGGAAGAACTGCCGCAAGAGGAAGAAGTTGAAGAGGATGAAGAGGCTGATTTTTCCGGGGAGGAAGATGAGGATGAAGACTACGCATTGGAAGAGGATCAGGAGGAGGATATGACAGAAACAATGGAGGAGGATGAGGATCAGGAAGAGCCAGAATTACCCGTTGAAGAGGAACCAGAAGAGGAACCAGAAGAGGACTGGAACGAGCCGGAGGTACAAGAGCCTGTAGCAGAAGAAAAACCAGAGCCAGCCGAAAGTATCCAAAGCACAGAACTTAAAAACGTTCTGCAACCAGGTATGCGTGAGATTCACATTGACGATATGGATGATGACGATGACATTCAACCCATACGCTTCTCTCCCCCTGCAGGAGCCAATACAAGGCCTCCCATGCGCGAGATCCCAAAACCTGAGGATGTGATTTCGGATGACAATGCGGAAAAGAAATTCGTCGGGGATAAATATCACACAGAACGCTCACTCAACGATACCATGGGGGAGAACAAAACAATGGATTCTAAACTTGCCAATGGGCCAATTCTTAGCTTAAAGGCCGCTATTGGGTTAAACGACCGTTTTTTGTTTATCCGTGAGATATTCAATAACAACTCAGCCAGGTACAATGATGTGATTGATCGTCTGGATAAAATGGAGCATATATCAGAAGCTGTAGAATTTCTTAAAGCTAACTTGAGTATGCAAAAGAACGAGGCAAGTATGAAATTCGTAGAATTGCTTAAACGGCGTTTTACAAAGTAAGAAAACCCATGTCAATTGTATATTGACAGAATACAGACAATTACAACCCAATGAAGAGCAAACACATAGACACATAGAACACATAGAATAATTTTTAACTATGTGATCTATGCCCCGAATCACTCGGGGTGTGTTTCAGAAATAAAACAGACGAAATTAACAAGATAATGGGTAAATTATTTTTGGTGCCAACACCAATCGGGAACCTGGAAGACATGACCTTCCGTGCCATCCGAATTTTAAAAGAAGTAGATTTGATTTTGGCCGAGGACACCCGGACTTCGGCCAAATTGCTTCATCATTATGAGATAAAGAATAAGCTTGTCTCCCACCATAAATTCAACGAACATAAAACGGTGGAGATGATTGCCGAACAAATTGAGCATGGAAAGAATGTAGCCCTTATCTCAGACGCCGGCACTCCGGGGATTAGCGATCCTGGTTTTTTACTGGTAAAGACATGCCTTGACAAGGATATAGAAGTGGAATGCTTACCCGGTGCAACGGCCTTAATACCTGCATTGGTCAACTCAGGCTTCCCTACCGACCGTTTTACTTTTGAAGGCTTTCTGCCACAAAAAAAAGGACGGCATAAGAAAATCAAGGAACTTATGACCGAACCCCGCACCATGATATTTTATGAATCTCCTTACAGGCTGATGAAAACATTGGAACAGTTTTCAGAATTCCTCGGCCC
>JACMKG010000494.1 GCA_014380255.1 Prolixibacteraceae bacterium
GCCTCTTTCTTGCTTTCGTGGGACTCCTCGTGCTGTTCAGTTAGATCCGGTGTTTCATTCTCAAGTTGTTCATTAACTTTGTCTTTATCTTCTGTCATTGTACCTGAATTTTAAAATTTGATTAGGGTCTGCAAATATACTGCCATAGATGTTATAATTGACAAATTGGCATTTTAAATAATTGATAAGCTGACAATCTTCTGTTTATCCTATCAAAAAAGGCAGTCCCTTTTATAAGAACTGCCTTTCTGTATGAGAGTGTACCTATATTTATTTCACAATGGCCGAAATCGCTTGTTCCAATGCCGGGCCACGCAATCCTTTTGCGATTATAACGCCATCACCGTCAATAAGGAAGTTAGCAGGTATGCCCCGCACACCGTATACACCGGCATATTTTGCATCCCAACCCTTCAAGTCACTCACATGGTATTCCCAGATAAGTTTATCTTTTTCAATGGCCTGTTTCCATGCTTCCGCGTCTTTGTCCAAAGAAACGCTGAATACGGTGAATCCTTTGCCATTCTTGAATTTGGAATCCTTGTATTTGTTATAGGTTGCTACTACAGCAGGGTTTTCACGACGACAAGGACCACACCATGAGGCCCAGAAGTCGATCAATACTACTTTGCCCTTCAGCGAAGAAAGCTTCAGTTCTTTTCCGTCCGCCGATTTCTCGATGATATCAGGAGCGATGTTTCCAATGTCCAGTCCAACGGTGGCTTCTTTCCCATCTGAACCCTTTACAGGGGTGGAAGTAAGGACCATGTTTGCCAAAGCAAAAAGTAGGACGAACATCCATGTGATTTTCTTTTTCATAGGTATCTGGTATTTATGTTGAAGTATTGCTCTTTTACAAAAATAACAATTCATTGCTATAATTTATATACCCGGAAGTTGTGTTACGAAACATTAACAACCGCTGAGCCTAATCTATACGGGTAATTTTGGCCCCAATGGCATTCAGGCGTTCATCAATATTCTCGTATCCCCGGTCTATTTGTTCAATGTTTGATATTTTACTGATTCCCTGTGCTGAAAGAGCGGCGATTAAAAGAGCCACTCCGGCACGGATATCCGGGGAACTCATATTTGTTGCCCTGAGCATGTATTTATGATCCAAGCCTATTACAGTGGCCCGGTGGGGGTCGCAAAGAATAATCTGGGCTCCCATATCAATCAGCTTATCAACAAAGAAAAGGCGGCTTTCAAACATCTTCTGATGGATCAGCACGCTGCCCTTTGCCTGGGTGGCAATGACCAGAAAGATACTAAGTAAATCGGGAGTGAGTCCGGGCCATGGAGCATCCGCGATGTTCATGATTGAACCATCTATAAAGGTTTCAATCTCATAGTGTTCCTGTGCCGGGATGTACAGGTCGTCACCACGTTCTATGATCCGGATGCCCATGCGTTTAAACTGCTCGGGAATAATGCCAAGGTGCTGAATGCCTGCATTGCGGATGGTAATCTCGGAGCTGGTCATGGCTGCCAGGCCAATGAAGCTGCCCACTTCAATCATATCGGGAAGTATCTGATGCGAACAGCCGGCCAGTGAACTTACCCCTTTAATGGTCAGTAAATTAGAGCCTATCCCTTCGATCAAAGCGCCCATGGATACCAGCATTTTACAAAGTTGCTGAACGTAGGGTTCGCAGGCTGCATTATAAATGGTGGTCGTTCCTTCAGCCATCGTAGCTGCCATGACAATGTTGGCCGTACCGGTTACCGAGGCTTCGTCTAAAAGCATGTAGCTGCCTTTGAGTTTTTTGGCCTCAACGCTGTAAAAATGCTGATTTGCATTGTAATTGAATGTCGCACCCAGGCTCTGCAGCCCCGTAAAGTGCGTATCCAGGCGTCTCCTGCCTATTTTGTCACCTCCGGGTTGAGGAATATAGCCTATGCCGAAACGTGCCAGCAGAGGGCCTAAAATCATGATAGATCCTCTTAGCCGGGAGGCCTGATTGGCGAATGTTTCAGTCATCAGGTAATCCAGCTTGATCTGATCGGCCTGAAAGATATAATTTCCTTTGCTTACACGTTCGGTCTTAACCCCCAGTTCAGAGAGGATTTCAATTAATTTCAGGACATCGCTTATTTCCGGGATGTTTGAAATACGCACCGTGTCTGGTGTAAGTAATACGGCGCAAATTACCTGGAGTGCTTCATTTTTCGCACCCTGGGGATGCAAGTCACCCTGTAATTGCCTTCCGCCTTCGATCTTAAATGTCGCCATTTCACTAAATGTAGGTCAAATCAAAAGTCAACAATACTAAAATGAGTTTACCGAATTATTACCGTTGCTGTTGTTTGCTACGGTCATCCGGCTTCTGAAACTTTCTTCTTTGAGTGTTATCAGGTATCGGTTGAGGTTTTTTCTTATTTCTGAAAAGAATATCCTTGGTATCGGCCAGCTGCATTTCAGTACATTTGATCTTTCCTTTTGACAGATCTTCAATATCTTCCAGGATCTTGTCATCGGTTACCGAATCCTTGTTCCACACAATGTAGCTTTTCTTCATGTGGTTGGCAATTAACTTAATCAGCAGGTCGCGTTCTTTTTCATCTTCGTGAACGGCAGCCTTGTCCAATAAAAACTCAATGGTCTTTCCGTAATGACGGTATTTGATTTTATTGTTGCTGTAAGGTATCTTCTGTGGTGAGGTATTGAAAAACTCAGGCGCAGGCGGGGCATACGGATAGTCGATGTCCAGTTTGAAATCCGTCA
>JACMKG010000095.1 GCA_014380255.1 Prolixibacteraceae bacterium
GAATGAAGCCATCCAGGAACTCAAACATACCGAATTCAAGGAGGTCTTTAAAGATGAAAAGGAAGACTCCTCACGGGCATTCCTGAATATGAAATTTGGCATCGACTGCCAGGTAGATACCGACATCCAAATCCTGTTTCCCGATCAATACATTCAGAGCACCTCGGAACGTATGCTCCTTTACCGCGAGCTGGATAACCTGGAAACCGAGGAAGCGCTGGTGCAGTTTGAAGCAGGGCTTATCGACCGCTTTGGCAAAGTGCCCCCGGAAAGCCTTGAACTGATTGAAGTGGTGCGCCTTCGCCGCGTGGCCGTTGAGCTGGGCATGGAGCGAATCATCCTGAAACATCAGAAGATGGTCTGCCATTTTATTTCAGATCCCAAGTCTATTTTTTACCAGTCGCCCGTATTCAGTAAAGTGCTGCAATACGTCCAAACCCACCACCAGAGCTGCCGGATGAAGGAAAGCAATAACAAGCTTACCCTTACTTTTGAGAAGGTGAAAAGCGTGAAAAAAGCCAAAGAGATGCTGGAAGGAGTGGTAAAAGGTTAGATGGTTGAAAATGCTGGAAGGGTTAGATGGTTGGATGGTTGGATGGTTGGGTGTTCCCAAAATCTGAAATCGTTAATCAAAAATGGTTGGATGGTTAATGTTGAATGAGAGCCCGAACGTTTTACTAGTTTGAATATTTTTTTCGGATGTTTTGCATCACTTTTGTATGGACAATTCCTTTTCCTGAATCAATTTCATCTATAGCATCAACAATACCCCGTTGCTGTTCTTCGGTCAGTTTTTCCCAATCGGCTACATCCTTTTCTGTATTGATGAAATTAACCAATATACCATAGATTTCTTCCAAACGATCTTTCTTAAGAGAATCTATTTGCCTGAATATTTCCAGTTTTAAATCAGATACATTCCTGTTTTTCCTTTTCTCAAAAGTACTAAATGCTCCCATCAAAAGTTTCGTTTTTGCAGGTTAATGCTTCCCTCCCCTAATCAATCAATGTTTATGAACCTGTTCTCCGTTTCCTGTATCAATAATATCATGAATGGCCTCCAGGGTGTGGGTATAATCCACGTAAGCCTTTACATATTCACGGCCCTTTTCAATGCTCTGATCCTTTGCCTTATCCAGTTCAGCCACTTTCTGGTATTTTTCCCTCACGACCGCTTCGATATGCTTGTTAAGACTGCTTACCAGGTTATCAACCTGATTGCTTGCAATCACCTCATCGGTTAAACGGTTGATTTCCTTCATGGTGCCCGCCTCTTTCAACCCGGTATAAGGAGCCCCTTCGGTTTCACGGTGAAGCCGGACCAGGGTTTCAAAAAAATGCTTTTCAACGATTGCGTATACTTCCTTATCCCCGTTTCGAAGGCTATAGGTTTTATCAAACAAAGAAGTAATTTCCTTTTCCTGGCTTTCGCCCACCCACTTTAAAACAAGCTTTACATTTTTGGTTTCAAGGGCCTTTACGGCATCTTTTATAACCGGCCCGTCATATGAATCGCAATGTGCATGAACAGGGGTTCCCGCCCCGGTGGTCAACAGCAGAAGCAGCAAAATTGGAACAATTAGATGACCATAATCCTTCAGGCCTTCAAATACTTTTGCAAGACCTGTATAAAAAGGTGTGGCTTTAGTTTTCATGACGCTGGTTTTTTATTGTTGTTCACTCCAGGAAAATTATTTGCCTTTTTAAGCTCCTTAAATTCCCCAAAGTCTTATTACTATAAATATACTCAAATTTAAGGACTTATGCTACTATTTATAAAAGAAAGCATATTCTGTTCAATATAGATAAATGGCTGATTATTACAACGTCTGTCGTTTTTACGGGTTTTCTCTTCAAGGGCAGCCCCATTTCCCAAAAACCTCTTTTAAGGATACGGTGCGGGCAATGGTCCATCTTTGTGTCTGAACACTTTTGGTCTTCCTCAATGCATGTTCAATACTCGCTCAATAGATGGTCAATGCTTCACCGGTCGCAAATGGGTAGCTTACGGGAAGCTTAGGGGTTCCTGAACCCGTAATCTACCCGTAATCTACCCATTATCTACCCGTAAACTACCCGTAAACCATTGAGCAAGTATTGAACGTGTATTGAGGAAGCATTGACCTTGTAGAAAGGAAAACTAAGAGGGGAATGTGGAAGGAAAGCTGGGAAACGAATCCATAAGTTGAGCAAAATAAAACATGCTTTTTTTATTGTCCTCACAATGCCCGACAGGATTTATGCCTATTCCATGCTTATCCACAGGCTTTTACAACTGACTTACATGTGACATTCCGGCGTGGGCTAAAAAAGCAAAGGGGTCAACTCCTTTTGGAATCAGCCCCTTTGTACCCAAATACTACTTAAGTAACAAAACTGTATAATAGCAAATGAATATTGATTTATACGATCGTTTCCCAAAATTGTTTCTGTATGTTTTAAATCCTTCAATTGCCATCTACTCTATCCCTATCAAGACTGCTTACAGCTCTTTGCCATTCCTTTTTCACAATGGCATACATCAGGTCATCCACCCATTCACCATGTAAAAAAAGACTTTCCTTAAAATGTGCCTCCTTTCTAAAGCCCAACCTTTCAAACAATTGAATGGAGGAAAGGTTTCTCGGATCAATAAATGCAGTGATTCGCCTCTTAATCAGTACATTAAACAGGTAATCGATAATTTTTTTCAAAGCTTCAGTTGCAAAACCTTGTCCCTGAAATTGGCTGTTGAGAGTGCATCCTATTTCTATTTGAAATGGTTCGTCTGCAAGGAAGTGAACCCCGACATCGCCAATCAATTTATTTTCGTCCTTTTTAATAACCACAAGCTGAAACCAGGTTCCGGGTACATTTATTTCATCTGACACTTTACGGGCAATAAATTCGTGTACATCATTGATGGTTTCAGGAATCCAGCCCTGGTACTGATTAACCAGTGGATCCCGGCGGTATTTGAAAATAGTCTCTGCATCCGTCATTTGAATTTGCCTTACCTGCAGTCGCTCGGTTACTAGCTGAATCTGACTATCCATGTTTAGTTGATTGGGTAAATGTTGACCAAATGTAGAATTTTGACTTAATGTATTAATGAAATTCCATCCTTTTTCTTAAAGAACCATATATTGGTATTACCAATTGTACTTTTTATTTTGAAGGATGAAACCCCCAGACTTCACTAGCAGGCAATCCGATTTCCTCGTATTGAATCCTGCTTATTATTTTCATTCTTCCATTGCTAAACTCCCCAATGTTTTATTCCTGACAAGTGCCAGGTTCATGCTGTTGACATTCGAGGTTTTAATCTTTTCCATCAGTTTGCCGGCGTTCTGGGTATCACCCATTTTTTGATAGGCCATGGCCTGATAGTACCAATTCAAAGGATCTTCTGCATCCGCTTTGGAAAAATATTGAATCGCTTCATCATAATTTCCTTGCTTGAATGCTAAGTAGCCCATTAAGGAATTTAAAAACATCTCTTCACCATGATTCTTTCGGCTATCAATAGTTTGTTTGACTTTATCAGCTTCAGCTTTTGCCTTTTCGTAATCCCCCTGTGCCGTTAAGGTGTAAAATTTCCACAGCCCAACATGAGTCATTAATTTATCAAGGTCACCTTTTGATAGTTTAGATTTCCCAATTAAATCAGTTGCTTTCTCATAATATTTCATCCCTTCCTCCGGATTGCCGGTTTCTGTTAATATGAATCCCTGATCGGAATATAGATAGATGGCATTGACAGCCAAATTCTCTTTTTCAGCCAAAACACGTGATTCATCTAATATCATGACAGCTTCATCTGCCTTGTTCTCATATATATGGGAAACGGCTTTCCAATATAATGCATCCCTTTTTCCCTCAGGC
>JACMKG010000096.1 GCA_014380255.1 Prolixibacteraceae bacterium
ATGATCATCTTATGTTATTTACAATTAGACAATTTACTATTTACTATTTATCTCAAGTACTCGGAGTCGATCATATATAATTAGCTCATTCAGACAAATTGGCTGCGGTTAATCTTTCTCATCACTTAAGTAATTAAAATGTGCGCCTATCAACTTTTGCTCTTTCATTTCCTTCCAGAATCCCAATGGTAATTTAGCAGACAGCACTTCCACATTGCGGCGTATGCGTTCAGGCTTGCTTGGATTCAGGGCTACTGCACTTATCTGAGGCATTGCCCTGGCAAAGTGAAGGCAGGCATCTCCGGGATCCACCCCATACTTTAAGCAGATGGCAAAGAAGGCTTCCCGCCAGGCCAGTAGTTTTTGGTCTTCCGCAGAAGTGGGATTTATCTTCCGGTAGTCGAAATAATCACCGCCTGTCAGGAAGCCTGCATTGAAGATGGCTGAGTTGATGATACCCACCCCGTCCAGGGCAAGCCTTTCAACAAATGCCAGGATTTCGGGGGGATGGTGATAGATGGTCAGTTTGTTGGCAAACATCACCCAGTCGAATTTTACAAACGTATACAGCTCTTTGATGGTGAGCCAGTCTTTGGCCCCAATGCCCACTGCTTTTACTTCTCCTTTTTCTTTCAGTTCAAAGAGGGCACGGTAAGCTTCCAGAATGTCGTTGAATCGTTTGGCACGGTCAGCTTCATCGGTTGCTGCAAAAAGGTATTCATCCGGATCGTGAACCGTTACCACCTGGGGCTTGTAATAGCCGCCCAGCAGTTCACATCCCTGATGCCAGCATTCCAGAATACCGCTGTAGCTGATCTTTTGCACGGCATCATGCTCCAGATTTACCCATGCGCCGGGTTCAAAGGTGGGCTCCTTAGTGGTTAAGGGAACACGGTACCAGCCCAGCTTGTTGCTGATAATGAGTTCATCATTTTTGATGCCCAGTTCTTTTAACCCTTTGCCAATTACTTCAAGGGCAAGGCCGGCGCCGTATTTGCCTGCCGTATCGATCATGGGTGGGGATGCAGAAACTGCAAACCATTGTTTCATGATCTGCAGTTTCATTTCCCAGGGCAATTCCTGATAAAGGTTTCCCATAAAGCTGGTTCCATAGATGATGGGTGGAATGGTAAGCCCAGTATTGCCCAGTGCTTTAGGGGACAAGGTGTGTGATGCCTTGTTCAAGGGACTAAAGTTTAAAAATAAGTTCCATCAGTTGCCATTTCTCATCGGCAGTGGCTTCAGCAGATGTTTGCTGAAACCGGGACACATAGGCCTCCCATTCGTTTTGGCGGGGCTTTCCGGCCAGCTGATCCATGGCACGGTCGTGATCAAAATCAGCAACAGTATCCATGATCATGAACAGGCGGTTTCCCAGCAGGTAGATTTCCATGTCGGTGATACCCACCTCACGCATGCCCTGGGTGATCTCGGGCCAGGCAGCCCCCGGGGCATGTACTTTTTTATACTCTTCAATCAGCTGAGGGTCATCCTTCAGCATCAGGGTTTTACAGTACCGCTTAAAAGCATGGCCTCTGTTGTTTTGAGTGTATTCCATAATAAAATCTATAAAACAATATTACGAATAAATCATATACATTAAGATTAGTCTACATGCTCATTGAAATCAATGGCCTGTTCCAATCTTTACATTGCTCATTCCTTCTGAGCCGCTGAGTTTAGTCCAGAAGAATCCATAGAGTGCAATAACCACAAAGCATATAGCCGGAACAATATATCCTGCCGACATGCCTTCCGCGTCACCTATGGCTCCCATCACCTTGGGAAGCACAGCGCCACCCATAATGGCCATTACAATGAAGGAAGAGGCCAGCTTTGACTTTTCACCCAGTCCAAAGATGCCCAGTGAGAAAATAGTAGGGAACATGATCGACATGAAGAAGAAGCTCAGGAATACGGCAGCTACCGATAGCCAGCCTATATTGGCTACAATTATAAACATCAGCAAGACATTGATAAATGCATACAGACCAAGCATTTTATGAGCTTTGGTCACGCGTAAGATAAACGAACCGGTAAAACGGCCTAACAGGAACAGTGGAAAAGCCATCAGCGACATAAGTGAAGTGGCCCCTTTCTCGGTAAGAAAATAATGGCCGTCTCTAAGGATCGAGCCATTCTCACCCCCAATAAACCAGCTTGCTTTCAGGCTTTCGCCAATGGCCGGAACCTCTTCGACCATATAGTTGATAAAGAAACTGAAAATACCTGCCTGTGCAGCTACGTAAAGGAACTGGGCAATCGTGGCTCCGGTAAAGTGAGGGGCAGACCAAAGGCTGTTTTTATGAATCAGTTTATGCCTTTTTACGGTGATAAAAATAATGGAAAATATACCTACAATAGCAGTGACACTATTAAACACCCATTTTAACGTCTGGTTTAAAGCAGCCATAGCCTCCGGGTTGGCAAGCGTCTCGCGGTCCATGTAAAATATCTGAACAAAGAAGCGTACAATCATGCCCACGGCAAAGCTGAACAGAACGGCACACACATACAACAGAATGGTTGACAAACGGCTTTGTTGTCCAAAGACATCCACCTTGGCAGTTTCACCTGCTGAATCATTGGTGTCATTTTCAGTAATATCAGGCATCTTGCTTTTCATGAAAGCAATAATAAGGACCAGAATGATACCGGCAAGGGCCACATAGGGTATCCACATGGTTTGATGGGCAATCTCGGCATTTTGCTGAGCGTTAAGGGTGTCATCCGTATGGTAGAAAAAGATTCCTCCGATGAAGGGAGCAATGGGCCAGCCAATGGCATTGAACGACTGTGCAAGGTTTATTCGCGAAGCTGCATATTTTGGATCACCTAAAACGGTCGTGTACGGGTTGGCCACTGTTTCGAGGAATGAAAAGCCCATGGCTATCAGGCAAACGCCCAAAAGCACAGCCCAGAAGCCATCTATTTTAGTGGCAGGATAAAACCACAGGCAGCCCAGGGCCGCTAAACTCAATCCTAAAACAATGCCCCACTTATACCCCAGTTTATGAATGAACCATCCTGCCGGTAAGGCCATAAAGAAATAGCCCAGGTAATGCGAAAACTGAACATTGGCCGAGTCTGCCTTGGTCAGGTGGTAGTAATCCTGAAAATGTTTGTCCATGGTATCTATCAGGCTGTTGCCCACTGCCCATAAGGTGAACAGAATAGCCACCAGAAAGAAAATAAAGGTATGATTTCTGCCGTCTTCGGTTGTAAAGAGGCCTTTTTTAGTCTTTGCCATTTCTTGAGAATAATTGTTGGTTTTGGTTAGTTGATTAAAATAATGAATGTTCCCTGTTCCTGCAAGGCTTGTTCGGCATGTATCATCCCGGGAGCTGTTCCCTGTAGCACAGGCAGGGAAGGGATGGAAATAAGGGAAATCAGTAATTCTTTACTGATGAATGTGTGTTTGTCAGGCATGGTTAAAGGTTTAGTTAAATAATCTTTCCGTCACAGGCAAAAGCCCGTGATCTTCATCTCATAAATCTCACAGTTGTTTAATTAGCGTTTCAAAAGTCATCAAACAAATTCATTTTGCCAAATCTCTGTTGCCTTGCAAAGCTTTGCATTGAATAAATATGTTGCTAAACATTTTTTATCATATGCCTTTTAAAGATTTAAACTGCCTGCAAATTGTTTTAATGGTTTGGTTGAGTGACAATTTTCCGGATAAGGCCTTAAAACACAAGGTTGGGTATTACTTCATTCAAGTAGCCAGCCGCCCTTATCGGCTATTCAAACTTTCGGTATAAGCGATCAGTTTCACCTTACGGGCATCAGGGGTTAAATATTAAAGTGACTTATCATTTTTAGGTCTTCCTTTTCAGCAGAGTGATCAGGAATCCCTTAGATTTGTACAGGTATAAAAATTGTTTTCAAACCCTGCTTGTATGGCCAAAAGGCATGTTTCATTAAAGGATCTGGCAGCCGAACTGAATGTATCTATTTCGACTGTTTCACGGGCACTGAAAAGCTATCCGGAGATTAGCCCTGAGATGACCCGCAAGGTGCAGGAACTGGCCCGGGCATGGAACTATACGCCCAATCCCCTGGCCATGGGCTTGCTGAGGCAGGAAACGCGCATGATCGGAGTTATTGTGCCTGACCTGGTGACCCATTTCTTTTCTTCGGTGATTTCAGGAATTGAATATGTGGCCAAGCAAAACGGTTATTATATCCTGATCTCCTCTTCGAGTGAATCGTATGAAAAAGAAGTGGAGTCGGTCAGGAACCTTCTTAACACAAGGGTTGAAGGACTGATCGTCTGCCTTAGCCAGGAAACAAGCTCTTACGATCATTTTGATGCATTGATCAATAATGAAATCCCCCTGGTTTTCTTTGACCGCGTTTGCCGGACACAGGAGGTGCCAAGCGTGGTGGCTGACAACAAGGAAGCTGCCCGGCAAATTACAAGGCATTTTTATGAAAACGGCTGCCGGCGCATTGCCTATATCAACGGACCGGAACATCTGAGTATTTCAAAAGACCGTTATGAAGGCTATTTGCTTGGCCTTAAAGACTGCCGCCTGCCTTTGGACAGGGAATTGGTCACCCATTGTAATATGAGTCCTGAGGATGCTTCTCTGGCCACCCAGAAGTTGCTGCAGTTGAAGAACCGACCGGATGCCATTTTTGGAATCAACGATACGGTCATTTTTGCAGCCATGAAGGATATCAAGCAGCTTGGACTAACAATTCCCACCGATGTTTCCCTGGCGGGCTTTACCGGTGAATTTCATTCCACGGTGGTAGAACCTTCCTTGACCTCGGTGATCCATCCCACCTTCGAGATGGGACAGGAAGCAGCGCGCTTGTTTTTTGAACGCATCCAGAATCCGATGGCCCCTCCCCGGCAAATAGAAATGAAAACCGATCTGGTTATTCGTAATTCCTCCCAAAAGAAAGCTTTCGAACCAACGAAGGGTTGAATGTTATTTCACCCAAGACTTTATAGGATATTAAAGCCTGCCCGGCACTTTATATTACCCCTCATAACCCGAACAAATGATCAAAAAACGCTCTGTGTTTGTTCCAACAGGCATTATTTGTACTTTTGTAATCAAATATTAAAATTTAAACAATGAGCAAAGCAGAGATTCATACAAGCAAAGGCCTCATGAAAGTTAACTTCTACGATGAGGATGCACCCGGTACGGTGGAGAATTTCATTTCCCTGTCAAAAAAAGGATTTTACGATGGATTGACTTTCCACAGAGTAATTCCTGATTTTGTAATCCAGGGAGGATGCCCCAACGGAACAGGCACCGGTGGTCCGGGTTACAAAATCAAATGTGAGTTGGATGGAGAAAACCAGTTTCACGACCGTGGGGTATTGTCAATGGCCCATGCAGGTAGAAATACAGGCGGTTCACAGTTCTTTATCTGCCACAGTCGCCGCAATACGGCTCACTTAGACCGTCAGCATACCTGCTTTGGCAAGGTGTATGAAGGCCTGGAAGTGATCGATGCCATCCGCCAGGGCGATGTCATTGAAAAGATCGTCATTACTGAAGAATAGAGATTCACAACCCTCGCCGAAAAGCGGGGGTTTTTTATTATTCAGAGA
>JACMKG010000097.1 GCA_014380255.1 Prolixibacteraceae bacterium
CCTTGACAAGCAATTTATTCTGAATGTATTTTCGTTTGTAACAGGTAATTTGGTGATGGTCATTTGTACCCTGTTTACCCTGAATTTTATTCTTTTGGCCGACAAGGTATTATTGCCTCTTCTTTTTAATAGGGCCAGCAAATCATAAGTGCCCAGGGGTGCTCATCAACTAAAACCCTTAAGGACTTTAAAGTCCTTAAGGGTTTTTGGTTGAAAAATGCCCGCCTATTACTTATTTATCCTTTTCTGGGTCTTTTGTTCCGCAGGTAAACAATCTGTCCTTCTGCCATTTCATCCCCTTCTTTCATCCGGTTTCTTTTAAGCAAAGGTTTCAGCCTAATTCCGTATCTCTGTGCAATATAATGCATTTTCTCACCTTTCTCAACCACATGTTGTTTGTGACCTTTGGTTGCTTTTTTGTATTTTGCCTGTATGTAAAGAATCTCATTTACATGAATCTGTCGGCCTTTATTTAAGTCGTTGTAAGTGGCCAATTCCCAGTCTTTCAATTTCAATTCTTTTGTTATGCTTTCATAGGTGTCGCCATCACTTACAACAATGGTATGTAATCCATTCCTTAATTCAATTTTATGGGAAGCATTCGCTTTACTCAACGTTGAGCTTTTAGGTTTAGCAACAGCTTTCGAATCTTGCTTCAAGATAGCTAGTTGGCGGTTATCCACATATTCATCATACACGTAGAGCTTATGCTCTTCAATGATTTTTATAAGCCGTTGAGCATAGGAGGGATCCGTGGCATAGCCGGCTTTCTTTAAGCCCATGGCCCAGCCGACATAGTCTTTTGGATCTAATTCAAACAGTAATTTATACCGGCTGCCATTCATTAAAAAGTTCGTATGGTCAATGTATGAAGCTTCGGCATGGGCATATTTCCTGAAACATTCCTGGCTGGCATCATCATCATGACGAATGGTTTTTCCGGTCCATTCTTTTTTACATTTTATGCCGAAATGATTGTTCGCTTCTGTGGCCAAACGGCTGTTCCCGTTTCCCGATTCCCAGCATCCCTGGGCAAGGGTAATACTTGCCGGAATACCGCTTCGCTGCATCTCGGAAATGGCCAGCGGATAGAACTGTTGTATGTATTGTTCACGCGTATAGGTCTTTGGTACAGCCAGTAACTGCATGAATGAAAGCATGCCAATTATAAATAACGTAAATCTGCTCATTGATATTTTAAGTTCGAGTGTTCGGCAAAAATAAGAAAATGTTGTTACTAAAGTCAATTGTGAAATAAGAACTATTGATGTACATTTGGACCAAACTGTTAATAAATGAAAACGACCGAAATTAGAATTATTGTACAAGAATTTGATAATATATGTGAATTGAACGGGGAAGATCAGCATTTGTTGACTGAGGCAAGAAAAATTACTGCCTCTGCTTATGCGCCATACTCAGGATTTCACGTTGGGGCTGCCATTCAATTGGGTAATGGAATGATTATAACGGGCAATAATCAGGAAAATTCAGCTTACCCTTCAGGGTTATGCGCTGAACGGGTAGCTATGTTTTATGCCAATGCCAATTACCCGGATTCAGAAGTGAAGACAATCGCCGTTTCTGCATCCAAAAACGGAGAACTGGTGAAGGAAGCCGTTAAACCCTGCGGATCCTGCAGGCAGGCTTTGGCAGAAACCGAGACCAGGTTTGATACCCGTATCCGGATCATTCTGGATGGACAGGATTCCATTCTCGTGTTACAGGGCGTAGAAAGTTTATTGCCTTTAAGCTTTTCCAGGCAGGCTCTTTAAAACAAAAAGAGATTGTATCACTGATACAATCTCTTTTTTCTTAACAATTAAACATTATTGAATTTCAATCTGACGTGTGTTGTTATCTTTTTGTTCTACTCTTTTGGGAAGCTCAATTTTTAAGATTCCATTTTTGTGAGTTGCATTGATTCCGGAAACATCAATGTTTTTGGGTAAGGCAAATGAACGCTGGAACGATGAGTACCTGAATTCAGTACGAACAACTTTGCCTTTTTCCTTTTCTTCCTTTTTGTCTTTCTTTTCAGAATAAACCATTAAATACTCGTCTTTGAGGTCAATTTTGAAATCTTCCTTGTCCAGTCCGGGAGCTGCGATCTCGATTTCGAATCGTTCATTGTTCTCGTAAATATTCACAGCCGGAGTTGATTTCCAAGCTCCTTCTTCGATGTAGTTTGGAAGTAGATTTCCGCTCAGGAATTCATCGAATAATCCCGGTAATGTTCTGCTTTTAAATACTGGTAACATAGCTTTAATCCTCCATTCTTTAAGTGATACTTATTGTTGTTTTTAATTGTTTTCGCCTGGTATATTCCAAACACGATGCCAAAGGCTATAGTGCTGACCAGTAATGTCATAAAGTCATTTTAGCTGTCAAAAATTCTTCATTGAAACTAATAGAATGACATTTCTTCAGATTGAATAAATCATTGTTGCACCAAAGCCGGTTTTAATGCCTGCCTTCCAATTTCTTTCACAAAGCAGATTATTCTTGCCTTCTTTTAAATGATTAACGCGTACAGCACTTTATTTCAAAAATGATTAAAATCC
>JACMKG010000098.1 GCA_014380255.1 Prolixibacteraceae bacterium
GACAATTGGGTAATTAGATGATTTGACAATGAGACAATGGAAAATGGGAATGCACTCTCAAACCATCAGTCCATCAAACTTTTCAAACCTTCAAACCCTCAAACCATTTAACTATCAGTCCATCAATCCATCAATCCATCAGTCCTTCAGTCTTTCAACGTGGATGAGCCCGGAAACTTTAAGCCTTTTGAGGAGCTGAATTGCTGACAAGCTTATCTGCAAAAAAATAAGAAATACATGAGAGGAAAATTCACCTGACAAGCAATTCCTTTCCATATTTATTACATCTTTGCCACCTTGATGTAATATTGTTTAGTAAAGATGAAAAAACTCCTTGTGTTGGTATTGTTGTTGCAGTCTCATTTCATTTATTCCCAAAATGCAGATATTTATTTACTGAGAAAAATTAACCTTGGACGAACTGAAAAGCTTGATGATACTTTTTCACATATAAGCATGACGGCCAGGCCTTTTAGTATTGCCGCACCGATACTTGTGTATGGAATTGGGATCATTGATAAGAACAAAGAGACCCGGCAAAAGGCAGTGATAATGGGTGCTTCCTATTTTGTAGCAACAGGAATTTCAACAACGTTGAAATATGCCATTGAAAGAAAGAGACCCTATGAGACCTATCCGGACATTGAAAAAATATCAGGCGGGGGAAGCCCCTCCTTTCCATCCGGCCATACATCAGATGCTTTTTCCAATGCCACTTCGCTAAGCCTTGCATTTCCCAAATGGTATGTAATTGTACCTTCCTATGCCTATGCTTCGGCAGTTGGATATTCACGCATGCACCTGGGAGTACATTATCCAAGTGATGTTATTGCCGGGGCTTTGATCGGTACCGGCTCTGCCATTCTATGCTATAAGGCTCAAAAGTGGCTGAATCAGAAAAAACATCAAAGAAGAAAGATATTAATCGCTGATCCGTTGAAATAGGATAAGCAAAACTAAATTTATCATTAAGCATGAAGATAAAGTTAATTTTTTTGGCAACCACTCTTCAGGTGAGTTATATAGACCTTACATTTTTGTATATTTCTATTTCAAAACAATTTACATCAGTTAAAATTGAAACCATGTTTAAGCAGGTATAAATAAATAAGTGGATAAATCGATACCAAGACTTCTACATAACACCATTTGCCAGCATAAACGAAGGAGGAGATGATATGAGTGGTAAGAACCCGAACAGATCGAGAAAAGGTGAAATTATTATAATGGATACTAATAAGATTAACCATCAATTATTATCAGAAATACTTGAACCTGAAGGTTATTTAGTGAGTGTTGCAGACAATTATCAGGGTGTATTTCAGATCCTGGAAAAAGGACATCCTCAGCTTTTTTTGCTTAACGCGTTAATGCCAGATACAGCTGCCTATGAAGTATGCCGCCGGTTAAAGGCAAAGGAAGATACAGCAGAAATCCCAATAATTTTCATGGGAGCACAGAATGATAGGAAATCAATGATGGCCGCTTACGGGGCAGGAGGCAGCGAATATATTTCCATACCTTTTTGCAAAGAAGAAATACGGACGAAAGTAAAGAGTCTTATCAGCCTATATCAGAAGATTTCAGAACTAAAAGTCCGGAATAAAGCACTGGAAGATAAAATAACCAGCATTGAAACAATTGAACTGAACCAGCAAAAGGAAACAGGGGCTTTGACTCCGTCCATGCATGATTCCGGAGAAATTGTTAGGAATGAAATTTCTCATAATGGTAAGATCAGGTATGATAAGGAAGGGAAATTTAAAAGTACTCCTTGCCAAGTTACTGAAATTACTCAGAGCAAACAATCAGAAGCAGCACTTGAAGAAAGCGAGTATAAATTCAGAAGCCTGTTTGAAAATTCATCCGTAGGCATAACTATTACCACGATTGATGGATTCATTGTTGCAAATAAAGCTTTTACTGAAATGCTTGGGTATTCGGACAAGGAATTACAACATAAAAATTGGCGGGAGATAAGCTATCCGGATGACATTCAAAAAAACAATGATGTACTCGATTTACTGATTAAGGGAGAATCCTCCTCCGCAAGATTTGAAAAGAGATACATCCACAAGAATGGAAATATTATCTGGGCAGATATCAATATTACACTTCAAAGAGACAACAACGACAAGCCAAGCTACTATATTACAAGCATTAACGACATAACAAAGCGCAAGCACGCAGAGGAAGCGCTCCGGGAAAGTGAAGAACGTTATCATGCATTTGTGAATGCCAATGCTGATATGATTTTTGTAAAAGATGATCAGTTTAGATACCTGATGGCCAATGACGCCATGGCTAGCTTTTTTAATAAAACAAAAGAGGAATTAATAAACAAAACAGATAAAGAACTGGCGGATGACAGGCACATATATCCTTGCAATTCATCCGATTTAAAAGTGCTGGAGCTGGACGCAGCATATACCATTGAAGAGAAACTAGGAAACAGGATTTACGAAACAACCAAGTTCCCCCTGCAGCTGTCAGGAGGTAAAAAAGGAATTGGGGGAATCATCAGAGATATTTCTGAAAGTAAGATCTCGGCGGACCTTATAAAGAATGAACGTCAGCTGCTGCGAACGGTGATTGATAATCTGCCTGTAACCATTTATGTGAAAGATCGTGAAGGAAGAAAGATTATTGCCAATAAAGCGGATTTGGAAGTGATAGGCTTTGTATCAGAAGCTGAAGTGATTGGCAAAACAGATCTCGAGATATTTGACAACGAGATTGGAAAGCGTTGTTATGAAGATGATTTAAGAGTCATACAAACAGGCCAGCCGGTGATCAACCGGGAAGAAGTTTTTTCTACTAAAAATGGCACCCAGCAATGGCTGTTAACTTCCAAAATACCTCTTCATGATCAGCAAGGAAATATATCAGGGCTGGTAGGCCTAGGTCGTGATATTACAGAGCAGAAGAAAGCCAATGAGACCATACATAAATTCTTAAAAAGTATTGAGCAAAGCCCATCAACCATCGTTATTACGGATGTTCATGGAAATATAGAATATGCGAATCCTAAATTTACTGATATAACAGGTTATACCCTGGATGAAGTTATTGGTAAAAATCCACGTATATTGAAATCCGGGGAAATGCCCCCCGAGACATACAGGCAACTCTGGGAAACTATTTCCACTGGAGAAGTATGGAGAGGCGAATTCCTTAATAAAAGAAAAAACGGAGAATTATACTGGGAATGGGCTACCATGACGTCCATTAAGAATGAAGAAGGCACAATTACAAATTATATATCTATCAAAGAAGATATAAGCAGCCGCAAGAAGATGGAGGCGGATCTAATAATTGCCAAGGAAAAAGCAGAAGAGAATGATCGTTTAAAGTCAGCTTTTCTGGCCAACATGAGCCATGAAATACGTACCCCCTTGAACAGCATCATAGGCTTTTCTGAATTGCTGTCGGATCCTGACTTTGAATCGGATCAGAGGTACGAGTTTGCACGTATCATTACCAACTCGGGAAACAACTTACTTTCCATTATCAGCGATATTCTGGATATCTCAAAGATAGAAGCAGGCCAGGTTGAGATACATAAAAGTGTTTTCTCTGTCAAGCGCCTTATCCAGGATATCCACAACGAATATAAAATCAAGGCACAGACGAAAGGACTAGAAATACACATTCCAAAGGATTTCCCCTTTGACGAGCTGTTGATTGAAAGTGATCAGACGAAAGTAAAACAAGTATTAATTAATTTCATAGGCAATGCTCTTAAGTTTACAGAAAAAGGAAGTATTGAAATTGGAGTTAAGGTTATAGGCCGTTCAGTTCAGTTTCATGTGAAAGATACCGGGATAGGTATTCCGGAACAATACCATGCACGGATCTTTGAAAGGTTCAGGCAGGTGGAAGGCTCTTATACCCGAAAATATGGTGGCAATGGATTGGGATTGGCCATATCAAAAAGCCTAATTGAAATGTTAGGTGGAACCATGGGGATGAAGTCATCCGAGGGAATGGGATCTTTGTTTTATTTCACCTTACCCGATGTTTTAACTCAGGGCCCAACGCAGGCGTAAATTGGAAAATGAATTAAATAATTGCGCATATATGAATTAATTGTATAATTATCGTGAGTTTTCTTATAGATTTATTAATAAATCATCATTTAACTTACACATTAATTTTGATGTTTCCAATTAATTTCTATATTTGTCCCATAAACAGATAACAAGCAATGAAAAATATCAGCATTATATCTCTAGTCATTAACAGCGTGGTGGTCCTCCTTCGTGCTGAATGAGAATGGTATAATGTAAGCTAAAAAACTTGAAAGCCATTCTCAGATAACTAAGAATGGCTTTTTTAATTGGTAAAAGCGTACAAGATGAAGTCAACATATTCTATTCTGGTCCTTCTCGTCATCATTCTCATTCCTTAATCGAGGGAGGCTGATAAGAATATGTATTTAAATAATACAAAGCCTTTCTCAAAATAAAGAGAAAGGCTTTTTTTTAATATTATTAAATTTAGGATATGCAAAAACAACTAAGATCTGCCACTACCACTGAAGGACGTCGCATGGCAGGCGCCCGGAGTTTATGGCGTGCCAACGGCATGAAAGAAGAACACTTTGGAAGGCCCGTCATAGCTATTGTCAATTCATTTACTCAGTTTGTTCCGGGACATGTTCATTTGCATAACATTGGCCAGTATATCAAAGGCATAATCGAAGAAAAAGGATGTTTTGCTGCTGAATTTAATACCATTGCCATTGATGATGGCATTGCCATGGGCCACGATGGGATGCTGTATTCCCTGCCTTCGCGTGATGTGATTGCCGACAGTGTTGAATACATGGTTAACGGTCATAAGGTGGATGCGATGGTATGTATTTCCAATTGTGATAAGATTACCCCGGGAATGATGATTGCCGCCATGCGTTTAAATATTCCAACCATATTTGTATCTGGTGGGCCTATGGAAGCCGGTGAGGCTGATGGCAAAATGCTTGATTTGATTGATGCGATGGTCATGTCGGCTGATGCCTCTGTATCGGATGAGAAAGTGGCCAAAGTGGAGCAGAATGCCTGTCCGACCTGTGGTTCATGCTCCGGAATGTTTACTGCCAATTCTATGAATTGCCTGGCTGAAGCATTGGGCTTAGCACTGCCGGGCAATGGGACCATCCTGGCCACTCACGCCAACCGTAAACGTTTATTTGAAGAGGCCGCTCACCGTATTGTTGATATTACCTACGACTATTATAAAAATGGCAACGAAAAGGTATTACCCCGTAATATTGCCACTAAACAA
>JACMKG010000099.1 GCA_014380255.1 Prolixibacteraceae bacterium
AAGTTGATGCCGTAGTTGAAGTCAGCCTGCAGCTGCTTCAGGCTTTCGCCTATTTCACCCAGGTGCTGATGTTCAAAAGCCTTGTAGACTGAAAGGTTGTTGTTTCTCCAGCTGAAATGAGACGTTGAGCTTGGTGCCTGGCCTGCACCTGTTGAACCAGTAATGGCGTTTACATGCAGTTCATCCTTGATTAGCCCTGCTGCTGCCAAAGGAAGGATGGCCAGCTGAATGCCGGTAGCAAAGCATCCCGGATTGGCAATTTTATCTGAATGCCTGATAAGATCTCTGTTTAATTCAGGCAAGCCATATACAAAGGTGTTGCCTTCTTTTTTGAGCCTGAAATCGTGGCTTAGATCAATTATTTTAATCTTTTCAGGGATTGTATTCTTTTGAAGGAATTCTTTTGATTTGCCATGTCCCATGCAGAAAAAGACTACATCAACAGAGGTGAAGTCAGGTTCGGCTACAAATTGAATGTCGGTATCGCCCAACAAATCGGTATGTACATCCGAAACCAGGTTTCCTGCATTGCTGCTGCTCTGCACGAAGCTAATCATTGCCTGTGGATGGTTAAGCAAAATACGAATCAGTTCACCGGCTGTATAACCGGCTCCTCCAATTATTCCAACGTTTATCATTATAGGGAATATTCAGTTTATCAATAGGAAACAATTGTAGTTAGCTGCTGGCTTCTGGCAACTGGCAAGAGAGCAAATCGCTCATTCGAAGCGCCTCTTGCCAGCAGCCAGTAGCTAGCAGCCAGTAGCATTTTTAAAATGTCTTATTTACTGAGTTGTGAATCTTCAATGAAGTAGAAAGTACTTTGGTGAAGCCTTTCACATCGTCGGCAGTCCAAGCTGAGTTCTTCTCTCCGTATTCACCGAATTCTGATCTCATAAGATCGTGATCTGATTCAACGCCCACCAATACGAAGTTGTAAGGCTTCAGTTTAATGATCACTTTCCCGGTAACTGTTTTCTGTGAATGTTGAAGGAATTGCTCTATGTCACGCATGACAGGCTCAAAGTAAAGCGCTTCGTGCAGGAACATGCCGTACCAGTTGCCCAATTGCTCTTTCCAGTACTGCTGCCACTTTGTTAAGGTGTGTTTTTCGAGCATCTGGTGAGCCTTGATGGTAATAATGGGAGCGGCTGCCTCAAAGCCTACACGTCCCTTAATGCCGATGATCGTATCGCCAATATGCATATCGCGGCCTACAGCATAAGGAGAAGCCAATGCTTCGAGGGCACGGATAGCATCCACTGGGTTCTCATACATCTCACCATCGACGCCTTTTAATTCGCCTTCCACAAAGTCGATGGAGATTTCCTTTTCTTCGGTGGCAGTCAGCTGTGATGGATATGCTTCTTCGGGCAATGTCTTGTTTGATTTCAAGGTTTCCTTGCCACCGATACTGGTGCCCCATAGCCCTTTGTTGATTGAATAGTCCATCTTCTTCCAGTCGGCTACCACGCCATGCTTTTTCAGATAGTCAATCTCTTCCTGGCGGCTAAGTTCCAGATCGCGTGTTGGAGTAAGGATACCAATTTCGGGAGCCAGAATCTGGAATGTAAGGTCAAAGCGTACCTGATCATTTCCAGCACCTGTACTTCCATGAGCTACGTATTTAGCTCCTATCTTCTTGGCATAGTCAATAATAGCTATGGCCTGGAATACACGCTCCGAGCTCACTGAAATGGGGTACGTGTTATTGCGCAGAATATTTCCAAATACCATGTATTTGATACTCTTTTCATAATAGGTATCCGTTACATCCAATGTAACATGCTTTACAGCGCCCAGGTTGTATGCCTTTTTTTCTACCGCATCCAGTTCTTCCTGGTTGAAACCACCTGTATTGGCGATGGCAGTATAAACCTCCAGGTTCTTTTCTACTGACAAATATTTTGCACAATAAGAAGTATCTAAACCTCCGCTGAATGCTAAAACTACTTTATCCTTCATGACTATCTATTTTTTGTAAAAAGAGAAAAGACTCCCTCTTTTTTTTGTTGAGTTCCGTTTTTATTAGGCTTCAGTTTATTGATGATGTCGAGCAACGTATCCTTAATGGCTCTGCCATTGGTTTTCTTCTTCTCTTCCACCTTCTTTTCCTGTTCCCATGCAGGGTCATACAACATGCCGGTACATAAGCATTTGCTTTTACTGGTGCGCTGTAATATGTCGTAGTTCACACAGCTCTGGCATCCCTTCCAAAATTCTTCATCATCTGTTAATTCTGAAAAGGTAACCGGACGATAGCCCAATTCATGATTGATCTTCATAACTGCCAAACCGGTTGTCAAACCAAAGATCTTGGCATTGGGATATACCTGACGGGAAAGGTTGAACGCTTTCCTTTTGATCTCTGTTGCCAGGCCAATGCCACGGTAGTCTTTCACTACAATCAAACCTGAGTTGGCAACAAAGCTTTTGGCTCCCCAGGATTCCACGTAGCAGAAGCCTGCAAAGGTCTCTCCGTTTTCCAGGGCAATGATTGCCTTGCCTTCCTTCATTTTGGTTGCAATGTATTCATAGGTACGACGCGCAATACCTGTCCCACGCTCTTTTGAAGCGATATCGATGGCATCATTTACCTGATCCACATATTTTAAATGCTCATCAGTGGCTACCAGTACTTGAATATCTTTTAAATCTTTCATTCTTCCTTCTATAATAAAATTCAATTCAACATTAATTCCTTAAAACAGATACGGTCACCTGTTAACCTATCTTATCTTCCAGCTTTGGCATTATAAGTATAAGGCTGTTGACCAGATCACTGTGTGTTACCCCTTCGCGCATGATGAGTAAAATAGTATCATCACCGGCAATGGTTCCAATGATTTCAAAAGGTTCAGCATTGTCAATTACAGCGGCAAGGCTGCTGGCATAACCGGGCATCGTTTTTATGACTGCCAGGTTGCCCGAGAATTGCAGGTCACGAAATCCATCAGCCAGGAAGTTAATGCGTGAATTCTCGCGCTGAGTGTCATTGTTGACACCCTCGGGAATCACATATACATACCCTAGTGTGGGATCAGAAACCTTTGCTACTTTCAAAATCTTCAAATCGCGCGAAAGAGTAGCCTGCGTCAAATCATAGCCCTGATCTTTCATGATGTGCAATAGCTCATCCTGGCTGCTGATCCTACCGCTTAAAATGATTTGTTTAATAGCTAACTGTCTTTTCGTTCGATTCTTCATTTTTGAATAATTATACAAATGCGATGCAAAAATATTCATTAATTAAATAAAACCATCATTTTTCAGGAATTATTTATATTTTTGTGCCCATTAATAATTCACAAACGAATTGATACTTGAAAAGAAGCAGGTTGAAATTACGAAGTAACATAGATAAGAGAGTTTGTTTAAGATATAACAACCATGCGTTTGCCCTACAGCCGTAGCCAAACGCATTTTTTTTAATATTTAGCATTGCAACGATGACACAACTACGAAAAGTCAGATTGATTCTTGAAGACGGGACTACATTTGAAGGAAAATCGTTTGGATACGAGCGTTCAGTAGCCGGGGAGGTAGTATTTTATACCGCTATGACCGGATATCCTGAAAGTTTAACAGATCCTTCATATACGGGGCAGATCCTGGTATCAACCTTCCCCCTGATTGGAAATTACGGTGTGCCAAGTGATTCAATGGACCAGCAACTGCATGCGTTTTATGAATCCAGTAAGATTCATATCACTGGTCTTATTGTTTCTGATTACTCTTTCGAATACAGCCACTGGAATGCTATTAAGAGCTTGGGTGACTGGTTGAAAGAACAAAAAATACCAGGCCTTTTTGGTATTGATACCCGTGCCTTGACCAAGATTATCAGGGTGAAAGGTTCCTTGCTTGGTAAAATTGAGTTCGAGGATGAGGTCATCGATTTCTATGATCCCAACCAGGAGAACCTGGTAGCCGTTGCCAGCTGCGATGAGGTGCAGGTATATGGTAGTGGAGAACACCGCGTAGTGCTGGTCGATTGCGGAGTGAAATACAACATTATCCGCTGTTTGCTTAACCGCAATGCAACGGTGATCCGTGTGCCATGGGACTATGATTTCAGCAATGAAGACTTTGACGGGGTATTTCTTTCCAACGGACCGGGCGACCCTGCCTTGTGCGATAAAACAGTTGAGAATATCCGCAAGACCATGCAAGTTGAAAAGCCTATCATGGGTATTTGCCTTGGAAACCAACTGCTGGCCCGCGCTGCAGGAGCTGAAACCTACAAGCTTAAATTTGGTCACCGCAGCCATAACCAACCGGTACTGCTTCAGGGAACCGACCGCTGTTTCATCACCTCGCAGAATCATGGTTTTGCGGTGGATACAAAAACGCTGCCATCAGACTGGGAGCCTTTGTTTACCAATGTTAACGACCAAACCAACGAAGGAATACGTCATAAAACAAAGCCATTCTTCTCCACCCAGTTTCACCCAGAAGCTGCCAGCGGACCTGTAGACACCGAGTTTTTG
>JACMKG010000495.1 GCA_014380255.1 Prolixibacteraceae bacterium
AGTAAATGTCGCTCGTTTAAGTGAAGCGGCAACTGGTTCAATACTGAATACCGCTACTATTTTTCTTGGACTAACTGTTGGAGCAACGATGACTGCCGAAGTATTTCTGGATGCAAAAACCATCATGATTGTCGTTGGAGGGTTCCTGGCTTTTGCAGTTTCAATCTTTGGAGGGATTATGGGAGTAAAAGTGACCAATCTTTTCACCAACAAAAAAATCAATCCTTTATGTGGTGCTACCGGACTTAGTGCTGTCCCCATGGCTTCACGCGTTGCAAACGATATTGCCCTAAAGCATGATTCTTCCAATCATATTTTGCAATACTGTATGTCAAGTAATATTTCAGGAGTGATAGGTTCAGCTGTTGCAGCTGGTGTATTAATTTCATTTCTGCAATAAAAACATAAATTCTATAATGGGAAACGCTCTCTGGAAATGGGGAGCGTTTTTTTATTACCAAGAAATTTCCTTCCCGATCATTGTCTCAGCCTTTCCTAATGGACCCATGCATTAGTTACAGATGATGTCAATGGAGTAAGGTAAGTCATACATCCAAATCCAGATCATCTGAACAAATGTAAAATGAAGGAAAAGAATCTAAAGCAGTCCGTTCACAAATGCTCCTGAGTACTTATATAGGCTATCAAGTAAACCTGCAATGATTGTTTACATAGTATGACAGTATTTGGTAGGTAATTTTGCGTGAATTATAAGATTCAATATACCTTTTGTATTACTTATATTCATTTTAAATAAGGAGGGTGTGAAGCCTGTTATGATTTTTTGAAAACAAGGGTTGATTGTTTTAATTGCTTTGCCTGCGAGTCTTTCAGAGCAAGGATCTGACCTGTTGTAGTGCATCTTTAGGCAAATATTTGATTTCAATGTTTCCCGGAGATTAAATGTGCTCTATGGTTGCTTGATTAGTACGAGTTGAATATCTATATTTGCTTCCTTTTAAAAGAAGAGCCTTTTGAAATAGGCAGGATTTAAAGGATATGGAGAGATTACCAGTAGATTATAAAACATAAAAATGACAATAACTTAATTAACTCAAATATATAGGAATGAAAGGTTACAAGATTATCGTTCTTGCCAAACAGGTACCTGATACCAGAAATGTAGGCAAAGATGCAATGAAAGCCGATGGCACTGTAAACAGGGCTGCACTTCCGGCAATTTTCAATCCGGAGGATTTGAATGCCCTTGAGCAGGCACTCAGGATCAAAGACAGTTTTCCGGGATCAACTATTACTGTTTTGACGATGGGACCTGGCCGTGCTGCCGAAATCATTCGTGAAGGGATGTTCCGTGGAGCTGATGATGGTATTTTGCTTACTGACCGTGCTTTTGCAGGTTCTGATACCCTGGCCACCAGTTATGCGATAGGTCAGACATTGAAGAAAATCGAGAATGTTGATATTATCATCGCAGGTCGTCAGGCTATTGACGGGGATACTGCTCAGGTTGGACCTCAGGTAGCCGAGAAACTTGGCATTCCACAGGTAACCTACGTTGAAGAAATCAAGTCGATTGAGAATGGGAAAGTGGTTGCAAAGCGCAGACTTGAAAGTGGTGTTGAAGTGGTTTCATGTCCTATGCCCCTGGTATTAACCGTAAATAGCTCAGCGCCTGATTGCCGTTCACGCAATGCAAGGCTGATCATGAAATACAAGCATGCAAAAACTGTATCTGAACTTCAGAATTCAAACGAAGATTATTTACACCTTTATAATGACCGCCCTTATCTGAACATCCAGGAATGGACTGTGAATGATATTGAATCTGATTCAAGCCAATTGGGATTAACCGGTTCTCCAACTAAAGTGAAAACGATTGAAAATGTTGTTCTTCAATCCAAAGGAGCAAAGGTGATCTCATCGGACGATACTGATATTGAAGGTTTGATGAAGGAATTGATTGACAGTCATACAATTGGTTAATGTTTAAAGGATGTAAATTATGAATAGTGTTTTTGTTTATTGCGAAATAGAAGACGGGCAGATTGCAGAAGTTAGCCAGGAATTGCTGACTAAAGGGAAAAGCCTGGCAAATGAGCTGGATTGTAACCTGGAAGCCATCGCTATCGGGCATCAGCTTGCAGGAATTGAGAAAAATATCTTCCCTTATGGCGTTGATGTATTATATATAGCCGACGACAAACGCCTGGCTCCTTATACTACATTGCCTCATACTTCAATCATAGTTAAATTGTTTGAAGAGCAAAAACCCCAGATTGCCTTGATGGGAGCTTCCTCGATTGGCCGTGACCTTGGCCCCAGGGTATCATCAGCTTTGCACAGTGGTTTGACGGCCGATTGCACAAGCCTGATTATCGGAAATCACGAAGATAAGAAACAGGGAAAAGTATACGAGAACCTGTTGTATCAGATTCGTCCTGCTTTTGGAGGGAACATTATTGCAACGATTATTAACCCGGATTGCCGCCCGCAAATGGCTACAGTTCGCGAAGGGGTAATGAAAAAAGAGATTCTGGATCCTGAATATAAAGGTGAAATTGTCAATCTGAATGTTTCAGACTATGTGAGCGATGCTGATTTCGTTGTTGAGATTATTGAGAGGCACATGGAAAAAAGCAAGGTGAACATTAAAGGTGCCGGAATCATTGTTGCCGGTGGCTACGGAATGGGATCAAAGGAAAATTTCAGGTTATTATATGAATTGGCCGAAGTACTGGGAGGCGAAGTAGGTGCCTCACGTGCTGCTGTTGATGCAGGATATACGGAACATGAACGACAGATCGGTCAAACAGGGATTACGGTTCGCCCTAAGCTTTACATTGCTTGTGGTATCTCCGGCCAAATTCAGCACCGGGCAGGAATGGAAGAATCAGCCCAGATCATTGCTATTAATACTGATCCGGAAGCACCGATTAATATGGTAGCTGATTATGTGATCAATGGTGATGTTTCGGAAATCATTCCTAAAATGATCAAGTATTATAAAAAGAACTCCAAGTAATCCTTGTATATCTAAAAAATAGAATAATGGCAAATTTTTATAACGATAATAAAGAACTCAAATTTCACCTTCAACATCCATTAATGGAGAAGATCGTTCGTTTGAAGGAAAGAAATTTTACAGAAAAGGAAAAATTTGATTTTGCTCCTATGGATTATGAAGATGCTTTGGATAGCTTCGAAAAGGTCCTTGAAGTAGTGGGTGAAATTTGTGGTGAAATCGTAGGTCCGAATGCAGAAAGTATCGATGCTGAAGGTCCTTCTGTGGTTGATGGCCATGTAGTATATGCCAAAGGTACAGAAATAAACATTAAGGCATTGCGTCAGGCTGGCTTAATGGGAATGTCGCTGCCTCGCAAGTATGCCGGATTAAACTTCCCAATTGTACCTTACATCATGGCTGCTGATATCGTATCGCGTGCTGATGCTGGTTTTGTGAATATCTGGGGATTGCAGGATTGTGCTGAAACAATCAATGAATTTGCTTCTGAAGAACAGAAAGCCAAATATCTTCCAAGGGTTTGTAACGGTGAAACCATGGCAATGGACCTTACAGAACCTGATGCAGGTTCTGATTTACAAGCCGTGCAGTTGAAGGCTACTTGGGATGAAAAGAGGCAGGTATGGTTGTTAAACGGGGTAAAACGTTTTATCACCAATGGTGATGGCGATATTTCTTTAGTGCTGGCACGCTCTGAACCGGGAACAAAAGATGGACGTGGATTATCAATGTTCATCTACGATAAACAAGACGGTGGAGTAACTGTTCGCCGTATCGAACACAAAATGGGTATCATTGGATCTCCAACTTGCGAACTGGTATTCAGAAATGCACCAGGCGAATTGGTAGGAGACCGCAAAATGGGTCTTATTAAATATGTAATGGCGCTTATGAACGGTGCGCGTTTGGGTATTGCTGCTCAATCTGTGGGTGTTTGTGAAGCTGCCTACCGCGAAGCGTTGAGCTACGCAAAAGAACGTATCCAGTTTGGAAAGGCTATCATTCGTTTCCCTGCTGTATATGAAATGCTTTCTACCATGAAGGCAAAATTGGATGCTTCACGTACGTTGTTATACGAAACTGCCCGCTTTGTCGACATGTATAAAACATACATGCATATAGCAGAAGAGCGTAAACTTGAAAAAGAAGAACGCGATGAGATGAAGATGTTCCAGAAATTGGCTGATATCTATACTCCGCTTGTGAAAGGAATGGCCAGTGAATATAGCAATCAGCTTGCTTATGATGCAATTCAGATTCATGGAGGTTCAGGATTTATGAAGGATTACCCGGTAGAACGAATATACAGGGATGCCCGTAT
Organism: Prolixibacteraceae bacterium; assembly: GCA_014380255.1. The sequence continues at coordinate 4,305 of JACMKG010000495.1, forward strand.
TACTTCTATTTATGAAGGAACCACTCAATTACAGGTAGTAGCTGCTATTAGAGGGGTAACTACAGGGGCTTATTTAAACCAGATAAGGGTTTATGAAGCTGAGAAGGTATCTCCGGAATTAGAATATATGCGCCGAACCTTGATCATTCTGACGGACGACTATGAACAAGCCGTTAAGAAGGTGACGAATATTGAGGACAATGAGTTCGTCGATTTCCATGCCCGTAGGTTAGTGGAAATGGCTGGTCACATTATCATGAGCTATTTGCTTCTGCTGGATACCAACAGGGACGCAATGTTCCTTAAATCGACTAAAAACTATATTAACTACGCGAAGGCGCAGGTAAAAGCCAATGCTGAATTCATTCGTTCATCCGAATTAAGTGATCTTGGCATGTACAAGCATGAAATTCAGTAAGGATTTTAAGATTACTAAATATCAAAAGGCTGCCTTTGGGCGGCCTTTTGTTTTTATATAGTATTAGCTTTTAATTCCCCATAAAAAACTGCCATTTGTAATTGATTGATATCTAATAAGAAGGGGAGATATTGGAAATTAAATGCATTTTTATTTCATTTTAAGCTTGCAGGTAACAAAACCCTGTCTATATTTGCAGCCGCTAAAGACAACGGGCAGCAAGTGCACGGTATGGATGCGGCAAAGTTCATTAAATGGCTGACTGTAAAGGTGGTTTAAAAAACCTGCAAAATAGTTTCCAATCTGTTTGGCAGACCG
>JACMKG010000015.1 GCA_014380255.1 Prolixibacteraceae bacterium
AGCCCATCAGGTGACATTGGTGCCCGACGACGCCTCTCAGCTCACTTCCGACCATGGTTGGGATACCCTGGCTCACCAGTCGTTCCTGAAAGAGGTTATTGCCCGTTTCAAAGCTGCAGGCATCCGTACCTCAATCTTTGTAGATCCCGATCTGGCTATGGTAAGAGGGGCCAAGGAAACAGGAACCGACCGCATTGAGCTGTATACCGAGTCTTTTGCCAAACTGTATCCCACTGATCCGCTTAAGGCTGTAGCTCCCTTTAAAGAGGCAGCCATCCTGGCACATCAACTGGGTATGGGCATTAATGCAGGCCATGATCTGAACCTGAAAAATCTTAGTTTCTTTAACGATCATGTGCCTTATCTGGACGAAGTATCTATTGGTCACGCATTAATTGCTGATGCTTTATATCTTGGATTAAAAAACACCATTCAGGAGTATCTTTCCTGCTTGAAGTAATACCGATTGAAGAAGTGTAATAGAGATGTCCGAAAGGTTAATCAGAGCGTCATTGCAAAGGAGGTACGACTGAAGCAATCCGTTGATCAACAGATTGCTTCGCTTTGCTCGCAATGACGGTCCATAGGATGTTTATCCCTTTTTGGACAGCCTCATTACATTCTATCCATCGACATTGTACAAGAAAAATCAATTAAGTTATAATTCACAACGAAATATAAGGCTATGAAACTCTTTTTCAGAGAAGAAGGCGAAGGTTTCCCCTTGGTAATTGTACATGGGCTATACGGTTCATCAGATAACTGGCTGACGGTAGGTAAAAAATTAAGCACCGCCTTTAAGGTTTACATGATCGATCAGCGCAATCATGGCCGATCACCAAAAGATGAGGAGCACAGCTATGAAGCGATGAAAAATGATTTGGCCGAGTTCTTTGATCAGCAAAAAATAGAAAAGGCCATCCTTTTAGGACACAGTATGGGTGGAAAAACAGCCATGAGCTTTGCTGCTGATTATCCTGAAAGGGTTGAAAAACTTGTTGTTGTTGACATTACTCCCAAGGATTACTTTTCGCTGAATGACGAAAGCCAGTACTATCTCCATCGGGATATTCTGAAGGCTATGCTCGAGATTGACTTCAGCGGTATGCAGAGCAGAAAAGAAGTGGAAAACTACCTTCTCGGGCGTATTGACAGCCATGCCATTGTTCAGTTTTTACTCAAGAATATACATCGAAAAAAAGAGAATCATCAATTCGAATGGCGCCTCAATGTCCAGGTATTGTACGACAACCTGGATGAGGTTATAAGTGGGGTCAATGAACGGTGGTTCGAAGACCGTTTACCCATTTTTAATTATCCGGTCCTGTTTATAAAAGGAGAAAAGTCGAATTATATCCAACCTGAAGATTACAAGATCATCTACCGCATCTATCCCGATGCCATCATCAAAGTAGTTCCCGATGCCGGGCATTGGCTTCATGCCGAACAGCCACAGCTTTTCATGGAAGTGCTGGAAAGCTTCCTGATGCAAAAGGGATAAGACAAGGAAAAAGGCAAAACCAAAGCATCAGTCTTTAAAATTTAAACACATAGACACATAGTGCACATAGTTAAGAAAACATTATATGAATAGCATTATAAATATGTCTTTCTATGTGGTCTATGTGTCTATGTGTTTTTTTATTTTTTAATGAATTATAGAAAAGTAAGGAAAAAGAAAAAAGAAAGTGAAGGCAAAAGCATTAGTCCTTCAATGCTTCAGTCCTGCCAAGAAAAATGCCCTCTCATACCGGCTTAATCAGATTTTCTGCTTATATTTATGATCACATTTAGTGGAAGTTATGTAGTTTAATTATTCATTTAAATCATACCACATGAGTCTGCCAAACCTCGTAATCATCTATTCAGGAACAGAATTGACAGCCAATTTGCTAAAGGTTGAATTGGAGAAATCAGGAATTGCCAGTTACATCCGAAATGATTTTAATTCAGGGCTGATGGCCGGATTCTCCGGAGGCACGCCATCGGTAGTTGATCTGTGTGTGGAAGAAAAGGATGTTGCACAAGCCGAACCCATCGTCAATGAATTTATTGAAATCAACAAGGATTGAAAAATAGTTTGCTGTTTAAATAATATATAGTTGCAGTGGGTTTTATCCTGGCAAGTACTCTTTAGGAAACAACCGTAAGGGTAATTTATGAAAAGACCACTTGCTCGACAATAAGGCACTTAAAATTATGGTTCATCCCACTAATGCGTACCTTGAGTAAATTTAGTTGTAACTTTATAATAAAAAATGTCAACAAGTTTGCTTTATCATGGATTCGGATTAACTG
>JACMKG010000496.1 GCA_014380255.1 Prolixibacteraceae bacterium
AAATTACCTTGGGAATATGATAATGATGCTTTAATAACACTATGTTGGAAATGTCATGAAGAAAGACATCAAAACTCCACGATTAAAGTTTTAGATGCTTCATTAAGTCCAATAGAAGAATATCACTATTGCAAAAAATGTTCTGGTGCTGGATGTTTTCCAGAATTTTCACATGTACAACAGGGTGTTTGTTTTAGATGTAATGGTGCCCGCTATGAGGAATTAATTGAGGAACAAATAAGAAAACCAAAAGATATTGATACTAATAAATAATCGTTGTATCATGAAACTTGACGAGATAAAAGAATTGCTCTGCCTGGTATTGATGGACATTCTTGTTGATAAAAAGAATAGATTTGAAAAAAGAGAATATTTTATTGTAAGCCGCTTATTAAAGGCTATTCATCATTTTCCGTTGTATAGAATACCTTTTACAAGGGTCGGGCTCTTAATAGATCATGAATCATATTTGGAAGAATATGTTATTCGTTTTGATGATGATATTCTTTGGATTGGGATGGATGGAATTGAACGAACTCCATGTGGAAGTGACAGTTATGAAAATGAATGTTTAAATTTTTCTCATTCTCATGATGCAAAGTTGTATCAATTAAATCCTGATTTTGAATTTAATGATATAAATGAGTGGTTTCAGCATGCAATGGACTTTATATCATGTGATGAGTGCAAAATTACATTGGAATGTTATGATCCGGAATAATACTAATTTAAACTTCTTGTGTTTTATTTTAGACGATTATTTATTTAACTATGGTTTGCGACCTCTTGGTAAAATTAAATGGCGCTTTTGGAAAGCGCAGCTCCCATTTCCCCTCTGCAAATCTCTGCAAACTACTGCACATCACACACTACGTCAATAAGTTAGCCAACTAATGATTAAATTTGTATAAGCAAAAGCCAAAGAAGAACATCCATGGTTAAGGTTCGGAAGAGGTGGGAGCAGAAACAATAAAATTTAATTAGAATGGCAACATTTGTAAACGGTATTTTAGGTGGGTTCTCGGGCAAGGTGGGAACCGTTATTGGTAGTTATTGGAACGGTATCGAGTATATGCGTTCAAGAGCTGCCCATGTTACTCAACCCAACACTCCGGCACAGTTGGAGCAGCGTGCAAAGTTCGCGTTGGTGGGTAAGTTTTTACGTCCACTGATCCCCTTTTTAAGGGTAAGTTACAAAACGCTGGCATTGAAGAAATCGGCATTCAATGCTGCTATGGCTCACACATTGGAAAATGCCGTTACGGGCATCTATCCAACTTTTGAAATCGATTACTCCCAGGTGTTGGTGTGCCAGGGCAACCTGTTGGGAGCTGAAAATGCTTCGGTGATTTCGACAACTGCCAATACAATTAACTTCACGTGGGAAAACAATTCCACAGACTATGGAGCGGATGCGACCGACAAGGTGGCTTTGGTAGTATACTGCCCGGCTTTGCAAAAATTTGTAACGGCCATTGGCACTGCCACCCGTTTGACGGGAAGCCAGACGATGACTTTGCCAACGGTTTTCGCGAGCCAGGAAGTTCAAACGTACATCGGTTTTTGCAATACCGCAATGAGTGAATTCTCGAACGGGGAATTCCTGGCAGCCGTTACTGTACAATAGCATGGGGCAGGGAGCAGGGAGCATGGAAACCGGAGACTGGAGAAGGTTAGACTGTCAATTGTGGGATACAATCCATCAATCTTTCAGTCCTCCTTTAAACTTAAAAATCCTGATACGAAAGTACCGGGATTTTTTATGGGCATATGGAAAATCTTTAGCTTTACATTGGATCAAGCGGAAAACACGGTGGATAGAATGTAGGATTTCATTCATTTAAAATGTTTTTGTAATCATATGATAAGCCCCCTGCTGCTGCTAACCTTATCTATTCGTGAACCTTCGTAGCCAGGTATATACCCCAAAGAGGCTAACCTTCTCAACCTCATGAAAAACAAAATCATAAGATAAGGTGGATAAGGTTTTGATTGTTGGGTGTCATCTTTTGCTACGAAGGTTGATGAAGAAAATAAGGTTTCTCAACAGCAGCATGGAGAAAACCAACCATCGCTTCCTGATATTTTCTTTGCATAAGTATTATAACTATCTTTACGTATCAAACGCTACGTTATGGATTGGAAAAAGATCCTTTATTGGACTTGCACCCTCTTGGTGGGGGGCATGATGCTCTACACGGGTTATTTGTATTTAACCGATGAGGGCATGAAAGGGGCTTTTGAGCGTTTGGGCTTTCCCGGCTACTTCCGAATAGAACTGGGCATTGCCAAAATAGTAGGCTCGCTTGTACTGCTTATTCCTTTGATCCCAATGACTATCAGGCAGTTTGCCTACTTCGGCTTTGCACTTACCTTTATTTCAGCCTGCATAGCCCACTTGTCGGTTGGCGATGGCCTGGAGGCGATATACAGGCCAATAGCCTTTGTGTGCCTGCTGGGTATTTCTTATTATCTGAGGCCTGAAACCTCCTGAAGGCTTTCTGTCAAGTAATTCAAACAACGAACCTAATCATTAACATTTAATCCTCATGAAGATACTTTTAACAGGCGCTACAGGTTATATCGGCAAAAGACTACTTCCAGTGCTACTCGAACAAGGGCATGAGGTTATTTGCTGTGTTAGGGATACGAAGCGGTTTCCTACGGATGGCATTTACCAGCACCCCGGCATCTCGTTGTTTGAGGTAGACTTTCTGGAAGACATTCCACCCGTAGATGCCATCAGGGATATTGATGCGGCCTATTACCTGATTCATTCCATGAGCTCGACTATGGGCGACTTTGAGAAGCTGGAATCCGTCTCTGCCAATAACTTCACTGAGTTGGTGGATCAGACCCAGGCCAGGCAAATTATCTATCTGGGTGGGATTACCAATGAAGCCGTGCTATCCAAGCATTTGGCATCGAGGAAGAATGTGGAAGACCTATTAGGCAGGAGCAGGGTTCCGCTCACTACCATCAAGGCAGGTATCATCGTAGGATCGGGTAGCGCCTCCTTTGAAATAATTAGGGATTTGGTTGAGAAGCTGCCCATCATGATTGCTCCCCGGTGGCTTAATACCAAATGCCAGCCCATAGCCATCCGTAACGTGCTTGAATACCTGGCCGGGGTATTGCTGAAACCTGAAACCTTCGGCCAGTCATACGATATTGGAGGGCCTGACATACTGACCTACAAGCAAATGCTTTTGCAGTTTGGAGAGGTACGTAATCTTAAAAGAAGAATTTATACGGTTCCGGTGATGACACCCAGACTTTCATCCTACTGGCTGTATTTTGTCACTTCCACTTCTTATAAGCTGGCCGTTAACCTGGTACACAGCATGAAAGTTGAAGTGGTTGCCAAGGATAACCGGCTCGAGAAG
>JACMKG010000100.1 GCA_014380255.1 Prolixibacteraceae bacterium
ATGCAGAGCCCGGCAAGGGGGACGTACAGGATGTAAAACATACCCAGCAGATGTTCAAAGATCCTTCCCGTATGGATTTCAAGGGAAAGATTCCACAGTGAAATAGGGCTTTTTTCGATGATCTCAGCGCTCATAGGCCCAAAGGAGGTTGGATTGGTAATGGGAATTACCCCTTGGTTGTAATCGAAGTAAAATTCATTCCCATGACTATCGGCAAACCATCCGTCAACCATATCTTTGGATATGGGAGGACCGGCCACCTTTGGAGCCGTGTAAGGATTACCTCCCAAATAGTCAATCACCTGCCCGGTAAAAGGGTTCCAGACAAAAAGACCGTTAAAGGAGCCCACCAGGTAGTTGTTCTCAGCCACTTTCTCCAGTACATTGCATCCCATCACGCTTACCGGGGGCTGGCTCATGGGTTGCATCATCGGCCCTTCAAAGTTCTCGTTAATGATGTACAATCCGTCATAGGTTGAGAAAATAAAGATCTGCTGCTGCTCATCGTACACCACCCGGCGAAGCTTATCGTACCACGGGTTGGAAGAGTTGAGCACAGTTCCGGGAATGGGTGAAACCATCGAACTGGCAATGCTGATCAGCAGCGGTGGCCGTAAAAACATGCCCGTGATGGTTACAAAAATCAGGAAAGGGATAAAGATCCACCCCAGGCGGTTGTGCCATTTAAGATTGGTATTTCGGGCAGCCACTAAAGCCGTATTGCTCTTTTTCTTTTCTCTGCGGCGCTTCATCCATTTGGGAAAAATAAAATGCATCAGCCCGGTTAACGAGATGATCAAAATGGCCAGACCAAACAGGTCAACTATTAGTTTGCCCACTTCTCCCCATATTTCACCACTGTGGAGCATCCACAGGGTCTTAAAAAGGGAGGCCTTTCCCGTGTAGCCTTCAGGGGCCGGGAGTACGATGGGGTGAAAGGTGTGCCCGTCGCTTGATTTAAGCAGGTTAGAGCGCGTTTGAACCAGTATATCATCTTTGCGCATAATCACATCCGTGATACGTTCTTCATCCACTGGAAGGGCTATTTTAAGCCATTTATGCTCCTTGGCCGAATATTCATACAACCCAAAATAGGTGCCTGCAAACAGCCTGCCATCGGGAGTCTTGAGTATTTTGCTGATCTTGCGGTTGTCAATGCCTTTGGAAAAACCTGTATTCCAGTCCTGAAAGGTTTGATAGTTATCGGTACTAAGCCAAATGCCTACGTTTCCATAAACAAGAGCCGAATCCTTGCTCAGAAGGCAGACTGATTTCACGGCAGCCTTGTTCCAGTTCCGATAGCTGTAATCATCCGGTAAAACCGACCGGTTCATATCGATCGATGAAATCAGGCTGCGGTGATTCATGAAAATACCCGATACGGTAAACAGAATTACAAAAAGAGTAATCACAATACCCGGCCATTTATGAAACGTACGCAGCTTTCCCAGTATTTTACTTTTAGTCATGATGTGCAATCTATGGCAGCAAATGTATATTCAAAAGAAAAGAAAAAATGTAACAATGGTTACAATATCGCTTAAACAGATAAATTTGTCTTTTTATTACTTTGGAAAGAGAAAGATTAACGCTGGCCTTTAAAATAAATTAACATATAACGGTAAATTTGAAGTGAAACCATCGAAGCGGGTGATTCCATAGAACTGGCTTATGGCAAAGTATTCATGGGATAAACGAGCCTAATTATGCAGTAAAATGAAGGTATCCATAGGACAGGTGGAATTTCAAGCGGAATAACTTTCAATTTAAATGGTTTGACTGCTTCCTTTTTCTATTTTTGTCCGACTTAAACTAAGAATCAACTATCATGAAGGTTTTTAAATTTGGAGGAGCATCTGTTAGTTCTGCCGATGCAGTACGCAATTCAATCAACATATTAACATTAAATCCAGGCAACAAGGTGCTGGTGATTTCGGCCATGGGCAAGACTACCAATGCCCTTGAAATTGTGGCCCGTAAATACTTTAACCAGGACCCGGAGGTATGGACCATCTTCAACGAGGTGAAGGCTTACCACGAGGGTATTATTGCTGAACTGTGGGGAGAAAAAACCGAACTGCCCGAAGTTGAAAAGATGTTTACCCAGCTGTGCACCCGCATCAAAGGGGAACGTTCGATGAACTTTGATTACGAGTATGACCAGATTGTAGCTTTTGGAGAGCTGATCTCAACCCAGATCATTAGCCTCTATTTCAATAAAATAGGTATCAAAAACAAGTGGACCGATGTGCGTAATTGCCTGAAGACCGACGATCAGTTCCGCGAAGCCAATATCAACTGGGAGCTTTCGGTAAGGCTGGCCAAAAGGATGTTTACCTTCGAATCCGAAGACCTGTACATCACCCAGGGCTTTATCGGGGGCACTTTAACCAACCAGACTACCACCCTTGGAAGGGAAGGCTCTGACTATACGGCCGCAATTATAGCCAATCTTTTAGATGCCGAAGAAGTGAGCATCTGGAAAAACGTGCCCGGTATCCTGAATGCCGACCCTGACTTTTTTCCCAATACCCAGAAGTTGGATGAGCTGTCGTACAAGGAAGCCATCGAGCTATCTTATTCAGGGGCCAAGGTAATTCATCCCAAGACCATCAAGCCGCTGCAGAACAAGAACATTCCTTTGCTGGTCAAGTCCTTTTTGGAGCCTGAAAAGACTGGTACGATCATTCATGCCGTGGAGCATGCCCTGGAGCTGGTACCGGTGGTGATCATGAAAAAGAACATGGCCCTGATTACCCTTACGCCCAATGATTTCTCGTTTATCAGCATCAACAGCGTGTCGGATGTGTTCAGCCTGTTTGCCAAGTGCCGCCTGAAGGTGGGCCTTATCCAGCAGTCGGCACTCGACTTCTCGATCGGCTTTGATGAGCCTGAGCAGGGAATTGATAACCTGATAGCCATGCTGCAGCAAAAATTTGAAGTAAAATACAATACAGGCCTTGATTTGGTAACTATTCGGTACTATACCCCCGATTCCATTACCCAGATTACTAACGGGCGCAAGGTTTACGTTGAACAAAAAAGCCGCCGCACAGCCAGGATGTTGCTGAAATAAGTTTTCATTCAATGAATTTAAAAAAAAATATTAAGGCAGGTATCCTAAAAGGGAAACCTGCCTTATCTTTGAGTATAAAACTTCAAATATTCCATTCAGAATATCCTAAAATGAATGGCTCGTATTACTGAAATGCCTGCTTTCCTGGGTATTACGTTTGATGATCAACATATTTCATTTTAACTCCCTGATAACCGCGGATATTTAGAATACCGGTCCGTTGAATCCCTAAGCTTGGAAAAGCTTATAAATCCATCCTGGAATGGAGTAATTCTTGCCGCAGCAAAGGTCAGGATGTCGCATTTTTCCAATTTAAGCATAGTCGGCCAGGATACCTTTGTCATATCAAACTTTAAAAAAACTGAACAATGAGAAAACTGGTTACCTGGGTAGATATACCCGCTGCGGATTTTGAAAGGGCTGTTGACTTCTACACGTATGTCCTTCAGGTTGAATTGCAAATTTTTGATTGCGAGAAAGAGAAAATGGCTTGCCTGCCTTCTGGTGAAGGGGCTATTTCATGGGCCCCCGGATTTAACCCATCAGAGAATGGGCCGATCGTTAATTTCGATTGTGGGAATGACCTCGACGGGGCCATGCAAAGAGTCGAGGAAAAAAATGGAAGGATCGTTCATCCAAAGACCAAAATCGAAGTGGAAGGCCGCGGGTATTTTGCCCTTTTTATTGACTCCGAAGGCAACCGGCTGGGCCTTTATGGTAATTAGCTGACCGGGTTGAAAGGCTGAAAAGAAGCGCAGAGAAAGGCTGTCTAAAAAAGAAGGATTTCAGACAGCCTCTTCTTTGTTATCCAATGCTGAAAACATTTAACCTTAAAGCGTTTAATCGAAGCTTTTGCTTGCAAAAGTGCTAATCCTTTAGTATAATTACAAAACTACAAGTTAGTTTTCAAAAAG
>JACMKG010000497.1 GCA_014380255.1 Prolixibacteraceae bacterium
TTCTGGATCAGGATATCAAGTTTCTTCCCGGTGTCGGGCCTCAGCGTGCCGAAATCCTAAAAAAAGAGTTGGAGATTTTCACCTTCAACGACCTGCTCTATTATTTCCCTTACAAATACATTGACAGGACTAAGTTTTACAGGATCTCGGAGGTTGTTGAGAACATGTCGTATATCCAGCTAAAGGGTATTATTATCCGGTTCGAAACCATTGGAGAAGGAGCCAAACAGCGGCTTATTGGCCATTTCAGGGATGGCTCGGGAAACATGGAGCTGATCTGGTTCCAAGGCGTTAAATGGGTAAAGGCAAACATCAGGCCCAATGTGGAATACATCATCTTCGGCAAACCTACCATCTTCAACGGGAAGGTAAACATGGTTCATCCTGAACTGGAACCGGCAGAGAATAAACCCATCACCACAGGGATATTCCAGGCTTTTTACAATACCACGGAGAACATGAAAAAGAAATTTATGACAAGCAAAGCTTTGAATAAATTTCAATTCGCACTGGCCTCGGTTCTGGACGGTAAAATTGAGGAGACGTTGCCTGTCCCCCTGATGACGCGCTTAAAGCTGATGCCCCTGCCCCATGCCCTTCGGCAGGCCCATTTCCCGGAAAACCCGCATTTACTGAAGACAGCACTCTTTCGGTTGAAATTCGAAGAGCTATTTTTCATTCAGCTAAAAATATTAAGTCTGAAGCACAAACGTGAAGATGCCTTCAAAGGGTTTGTGTTTTCACAGGTTGGCTATAACCTGAATACCTTTTTCAGCAATTACCTTCCTTTTGAACTGACCAATGCTCAAAAGAAAGTGATTCGGGAAATCAGAAAAGACATGGGCTCAGGCAAGCAGATGAACCGGCTGCTGCAAGGCGATGTGGGAAGCGGTAAAACACTCGTTGCCCTGATGACCGCCTTGATTGCCTTTGACAACGGCTACCAGGTATGCTTTATGGCCCCAACCGAGATACTGGCCATTCAGCATTACAACTCGATTAAAAAGATGACCAATGGGCTGGGCATCACCCTTGAATTGCTGACAGGCTCAACGAAAGCTGCCAAAAGAAGGACCATTCACGAACAACTGGAAAACGGCACCTTGCAACTGCTGGTTGGAACTCATGCCCTGATTGAAGACAAGGTGGTGCTTCAGAAACTAGGTTTGGTGATAATTGATGAGCAGCACCGCTTTGGAGTAGCCCAGAGAGCCAAGCTGTGGAAAAAGAATGAATTTATTCCGCCGCATATACTGGTAATGACCGCAACACCCATCCCAAGAACCCTGGCCATGACCGTTTACGGCGATCTGGATGTATCGATCATTGATGAATTGCCACCGGGAAGAAAACCTATCCAGACCTTGCATTACTACGATAACCGCAGAAAACAGGTCTATGATTTCATCCGCGGACAAGTGAATATTGGAAGACAAGTATACATCGTTTACCCGTTGATCAAAGAATCAGAAAAGCTTGATCTGAAGAATGTGGAAAACGGTTATGAATTACTCAAGGAGGTATTCCCGTCCTACTCCATCAGCATCGTACATGGCAAAATGAAGCCTGCAGAAAAAGAAGCAGAGATGAATCTTTTCAAAGAAGGCAAGACACAGATCATGGTAGCTACCACGGTCATCGAAGTGGGTGTTGATGTACCCAACGCATCAGTCATGATTATTGAGAGTGCCGAACGCTTTGGCCTCTCGCAGCTACACCAGCTGCGTGGAAGGGTGGGCCGTGGAGCCGAGCAATCGTACTGTATATTGATGTCATCCTTTAAGATTACCAATGAAAGCCGCAAACGCCTGGAAACGATGGTGCGCACCAACGACGGGTTCGAGATTGCCGAAGTGGACCTCAAACTCAGAGGCCCCGGTGATATGGAAGGAACCCAGCAAAGTGGCATTGGCTTTACCCTGAAAGTGGCCAACCTGGGGCGCGATGGCGAGATATTGCAACATGCCCGGAACCAGGCCTCCGATGTTTTGGACGATGATCCTAAACTTGAAAAACCAGAAAACCGCATCCTGATAGATCAACTGCTAAAAATGAAGAATACGGAATTTAACTGGAGCTCGATTAGCTAAGGAAAATGATAAAAAATGGTTGGATGGTTGATTATTAAAGTTTCAAGTTCTAAGTTCCAAGTTCCAAGAGGTGCACTAATCAACTGTAATGCTAATTCTTCAATCATTAATCAACCCTCGAATTTGGGACTATTAAAGAATAAGAATCAAGGTTAGCCATCAAAACCTTATCTGCCTGTTTTTAAACCTACTACATAACAAATACAAGTTCTTCTCTCCTGTCAGTGCTACGCACCTGAGAAGCCGTGCTGTTAGCCTGGTTCTACCATAAGGACAGTGCTACGCACCTGGATAGCCGCGTTAGCGGTCATAGTATGGTAGAATGGAAAGCCACGCACCCTAAGCTGCGCTAGCGGTGATACTTACCATGGAAGCATTTCAACTCATCAGGTTATTTATTTTGACGTTTGGTTCAAAGACCACGGGGAACTTAGTAACCCATGCACGATACAGCGCCCACAGTCCGCGCTAGCTGATGAATAAGGAGTGGAAGATGTTGCGGACGGAATGGAGAACAAAAAACGGAAGAAGATAGGACGAAAGGAAGTCGTTGAATGGCTGGATTGTTGAATTGTTGAAAGGCTTCCTGCATATTCAGGAGAAAACTGTTTTGGTGTAATAAGCTAACACATTACATGTATCAAAAACTACTTCCAAAAACACCCAAATTCATCCAGATTACTATCTCCACCAATTACCTGAAGTATCCCTGCTTTAGATACTTATTGGTAACCCATTGGTAACCTTTCTGTATCTGAGGTTACAGAAAGGTTACTGATGAGTTACAGATGAGTTATACCAATATGAATTACAATACAGACCAATAGTTGTAATTGAAGATATATTTAAA
>JACMKG010000498.1 GCA_014380255.1 Prolixibacteraceae bacterium
GCGCGAGACGATCGTTTTGTGTGAAGCTGCCGGATTCAATCATATTTTCAATGAAACCGTATGAGAAGGTCAGAGTGAAACAGCTGATCATTCAATGTTCGACTTATTTCTCCAGCTCATGCTGGCAGGCGCCGGCGACGAGCTGCAGGGCATTAAACGGGGAATTATGGAGATGGCTGATGCAATAACCATTAACAAAGCGGATGGAAATAACATTGAAAAGGCAGGACTGGCCCGTATTCAGTACATGAATGCCTTGCATCTGTTCCCTCCTACCGATTCAGGCTGGAAGCCAAAGGTAACCACCTGTTCGGCATTCATGAAAATTGGTATTGGTGAAATCTGGGAAACTATTGATGAGTATCTTTCACTTGTCAAAAATAATGGTTACTTTCAGCATAAAAGAAATGAGCAATCGAAATTCTGGATGTATGAAACAATCAATGAACAGCTGCGCAATGATTTCTATCAGAATGAGAAGATCAGGACGATGATGGAGGAATCGGAGAAGAAAGTATTGAATGAAGAAGTATCCTCATTTGTTGCAGCAAAGAAACTACTTGATTTATACGATCAAATCAGAAAGAATAATTAATACAACTTATATAGTATGAGAAATATTTTAGCAACATTGGTTCTAGTCACTGTATTCTTCTCTTGCCAGACGAAGGATGAATTTTCGATTAAAGGTACCATAGCCGGAGTAGACGCCGGGAAAGTGTATCTGCAAAAGATAGTAGACGGTCGCCCTCAAAGCATTGATACGGCAGATGTCAAAGAAGGTAAATTTGAGTTCAAAGGGAAAATGGAAATTCCTGATATCCGAATCCTGAGATTAAATGAACAGGACTATCTTGCTCAACTCTTTTTGGACAATTCCAAGATTAAAGTAGAGGCAAAAAAAGACAGCCTGATGGCCACTAAAGTTACCGGGTCTCCAAGCCAGGATATCTTCAAGGGATACATCATTGAAGTTGAGCGTTTGAATAAAGATGTTGCCAAACTTCAGGAAAACTACCAGAATGCCATGGCAAGCGGCAATACCACAGAGGCTCAAAAGATAGAAGTGGACCACCAGGCTTTGATGGATAACATGAAAGTTTTCACCAAGAACTATGTGAAAGAGCACAATTCTTCAGTTGTAGCGGCTTACATCACCCTGGTACAGCTTTCCAATCAGATCGAAGGCTCTGAGCTTGATTCCATTGTAAGTAAATTCCCACAGGAAATCAGCCAGTCAGAATATGTCGTAAAACTGAAAGAAATTGCAGATGCGATGAGAAAAACGGCCATTGGAGTGGAAGCACCTGATTTTACGATGAATGATCCTGAAGGCAAGGCTATACCATTGTCCTCTTTGAGAGGCCAGGTGGTAATGATCGACTTCTGGGCTTCATGGTGCGGTCCATGCCGTCAGGAAAACCCGAATGTGGTAAAGCTTTATCAGCAGTATCATGATAAAGGGTTTGAAATTCTTGGGGTATCCCTGGACCGTACCAAAGATGAATGGGTGAAAGCTATTCAGGATGATCAACTTACCTGGCTGCACGTTTCTGATCTTCAGTTCTGGCAAAGCAGCGCTGCAGGCCTGTATGGCGTTAATTCCATTCCTCAGACCTATTTACTGGATAAAGAAGGAAAGATCATTGCCAAAGGCCTGAGAAGTAAAGAACTGGCAGCTAAGCTGGCCGAACTTTTTCCTCAATAGATAAGATAAGAAATACCATCAAAGAACAACAAAAGCCATCCTTAAAGTGGCTTTTGTTGTTCTTTGGATACTAAGACATAAAAAGGACCCAAGGATTACCGATTGGGAAAACATTTTATGTTCTAAGAATGTTATTAGGCTGTTTGTTTAATCTAATGAAACTATCATTTATGAGTTACGATCTATTAGTTGTAGGTAGCGGTCCGGGTGGATATGTTGCTGCCATCAGAGCTGCACAACTCGGCTTAAGTGTAGGGGTTGTTGAAAAAGAAAACCTTGGAGGAATTTGCCTTAACTGGGGTTGTATTCCAACCAAATCGTTACTTAAAAGTGCTCAGGCACTCGAATACGCCCTGCATGCGGCTGATTACGGAGTTTCTATCACCGGAGAGATAAAACCTGACTTTGGAGCCATGGTAAAACGCAGCAGAGGAGTGGCCGATGGTATGAGCAAAGGAATCAAGTATCTGTTTACGAAAAATAAAATTGAAGAAATTCGTGGATATGGACGTCTTTTAGACAAGAATTCAATAGAAGTAACAGATGAGACAGGGCACCGGTCGCTACACACTGCTAAACACATCCTGTTAGCTACAGGAGCACGTTCGCGCGAGTTGCCCAACATGGAACAGGATGGCGAAAAGATTATAGGCTACCGGGAAGCAATGAGCCTGCCCGTGCAACCTAAATCGATGGTAGTGGTTGGTTCCGGGGCTATAGGTAGCGAATTCGCTTACTTTTATCAAAGCATCGGTACAGAAGTTACGTTGGTCGAATATATGCCCAATGTCGTTCCCAATGAAGATGAGGAGGTTTCAAAAGTGCTGGAACGTTCATTCAAGAAAATGAAAATGAAAGTACTCACCAATGCCTCTGTTGAATCGGTAGATACATCGGGAAAGCTTTGCAAGGTGACCATTAAAACAAAAAAAGGAGAAGAGGTTGTAGAAGCTGAAATCGTATTGTCGGCCGTAGGCATCACTCCGAACATCGAAAATATCGGACTGGAAGAATTAGGAATTGAACTTGAAAAAGGAAAAGTTAAAGTCAATAAGTTCTACCAAACCAATATCGAATCCGTTTATGCCATTGGCGATATTGTTGCCGGCCCGGCGCTTGCCCATGTAGCCTCGGCAGAAGGCATCGTATGTGTGGAGAAAATTGCAGGGTTAAACCCCCACCCGATTGATTACTCAAACATCCCGGGATGTACTTACACCAATCCGGAAGTATCATCTGTTGGAATGACAGAACAAAAGGCCAAGGAAGCGGGTATTGAGATTAAAGTAGGTAAATTCCCATATACCGCGAGCGGCAAGGCCAGTGCTTCGGGCCAAAAGGATGGCTTTGTAAAGCTTATTTTCGACGCCAAATACGGAGAACTATTAGGAGCTCATATGATTGGTGGAAATGTAACCGAAATGATTGCTGAGATGGTGGTGGCTAAAAAGCTTGAAATAACAGGACACGAGCTGATTAAGGCCATTCATCCTCATCCAACGATGAGCGAGGCCATTATGGAAGCTGCAGCAGCGGCTTACGGGGAAGTTATTCATATATAGAACAAGGATCAGACTTCATAGATCGAACCCGGGACTTATTGTTCCGGGTTTTTTATTTTTCAATCATCCAATCCTTAGCATTGGTCTTTTATCTAAATTTGGGCTCAATATTGTTTACTATAAGACCTAATTGAATAAAGAAGATAAATACCATGGAGCTTAAAAACTATATGTATCTGGCATTGATTATGGTATCAATTGCCGTACCTCTGTTAAAGAGTTTTGATAAAAGCATGCCGTTAGGCAAGAACCTAAAATACATTCTTCCGGCAGTTATACTTACCTCAGCATTCTTTTTGATTTGGGATATCAATTTCACACATGCCCGCATCTGGACATTTAATTCCGCTTATACGCTTGGTAAAGATATAAAGGGATTGCCCATCGAAGAATGGCTGTTTTTTCCCATAGCGCTTTACAGTAGTATCTTTGTTTACGAGTGGGTGAAAGGGAAAATGACCACACATGATTATACCAAACCTCTTTTGGCTCTCAGCCTGGTTTTGATAGTCGGATTTGCCCTGATCAGCTATTTTTACAGGCCCCAGATCTATACTTTCACCGTCTTTCTGTTCTCATCCGTTTATTTGGCCTATGCTGTGTTCAGAAACCTTCTTAAGCAGCATATTACGGGCTTCTATCTCAGTTATGTCTTTTTGCTCATACCCTTCCTGGTCCTATATGGAACATTCACCTCTTTACCCTTGATTGAGTATCATCCGGCCCATATACTTAAAATAAAAATCCTCCATATTCCTATAGAGGATTTTGTCTTCTTTTTCCTGATGCTTCTAATGGTAACCACTCTCTACGAGTTTCTAAAGCACAGAAAGTTTTACTAAGGGAAACAAGGAAAAAGGCAAAAGTACAAAGGAAAAAGGCAAAAGGAGAAAGGCGCGCTGCGGAGTTTTTTATTAGGGATCGATGCATGGATGAACCGAAGAACTAATGCTCTTATTTTACTTTCTCTTGCTTTTTTACTTTTGCCTTTTTACTTTTGCCTTTTGCCTTTTGCCTTTTCCTATGTATTTATTTCATCTCGCTACCCGATAATCTTCAGTTCTTTTCCCACTTTTACAA
>JACMKG010000101.1 GCA_014380255.1 Prolixibacteraceae bacterium
TGAAAGAGCACCAGCGTTATGGATTCGGCGCCTCGTTGAGTATCCCTGTCTTCAACCGTTACCAGGCACGCACTCAGGTAAAGAACTCGCAGATCCAGGTGGAGAATTTTGAGCTTCAGCTACAGAGCACCAAAAATCTTCTGCGCAAAGATATCGAACAGGCCTATACCAATGCCCTGGCAGCTTATAAAAGGTATATCGCCAATCAGAAAGCCGTGGTGTCATCCACTGAAGCTTTTCGTTATACGGAAGAAAAATTCAATGTAGGGATGATCAATTCCGTGGAATACAACCAAACCAAGAACAATCTGACCATCGCTCAGAGTGATTTGCTGCAGGCTAAATATGAATATATCTTCCGGACCAAGATCCTGGATTTCTACAATGGACAACCTATTGAATTATAAGCATAAAAAATAAACTTATTCATTCACTTCTGGGGATGATAATAGCCCGTCTGTGAAAATAGACGGGCTATTCTTTTTTCTATATTAAATTGAATATTAAATAAGACTTTAAATGGGTTTTTTTTACACGAATCAAAAATTTTAAACACATTTAATTACCTTTGCACCACAATAATAATAAATCCAAAATGGACGATTATCATTCGACACAGTTAACTAAGTTATTAATCCGGTAAACAGAGCCCGTCATAGTCTCTGTTTGTCGAAAAAGCGGAGAAACTATGATTACTTATTGGGAAGCCGGTAATTCCTTTACACGTCTGAATGAATACCAGCCAAATTGCTGGATCAACTCTCAGGAACTTACCAACGAAGAAGTAGAGATATTAATCAATGAATACAACGTCCCACGGGAATTTGTAATGGACGTTCTGGATACGGATGAAAGATCGCGTATCGAGGTAGAGGAAGACACCGTACTGATCATCCTTCGCGTTCCGCTTAATAACCAGAATAATGGTATCCCTTTTATTACCGTTCCTTTGGGAATCATCTATTCAAAAGACCAGATCATTACCATATGTTCCAGGCGCACGGAAATTATCCCTTCCCTGATCAAGGCTGTAAACGATAACAAGATTACCATTGTCAATAGGTTTGATTACGTTTTGCGTATTTTCCTGATCTCGGCCGTATGGTTCCTTCAGTTCCTGAAAGAAATCAATGTACAAACCGCCCTTATTGAAAAAGACCTTGAGAATGCTACCAAGAACAAGGAGCTGCATCGTTTGCTTCGAATGGAGAAATGCTTGGTATTCTTTATCACTTCGCTGAAGACCAATGAAATGGTGCTGGCTAAAATGCGTAATAGCCGCAACATGCAGGGCATCGAGCATGATGAAGATTTGATGGAGGATGTTATCATTGAAACCAAGCAGGCCTTTGAAATGTCAAACGTGTACAGTGACATTCAAAGCGGTATGATGGATGCCTTTGCCTCGGTGATCTCCAACAACCTGAACGTGATCATGAAGCAGCTCACCTCGGTAACCATCATCCTGATGATTCCCACATTGGTAGCCAGCTTGTATGGAATGAATGTTCCCAACAGTTTCGAGAATTCCCCCTACGCGTTTGTGTATGTCATTGGCATTTCCGTTCTTTTATCCCTGGTAGGCATACTGCTGATTAAATGGAAAAACTGGTTCTGAAAAATGAGTAAGATGGGGCAATGATGAGGCTTTGCTAGGTTTCCTATTACTTCGAACTTCATTCGTTCTTTATTCATTGTTTATTCATACCTTATTCGTCTAAAGTAAAAGATATCCCTAACAAACAATGAACTTGGTGGTAAGTTAACAACGACCCATCAGGACGCCATTTTCCATGTTTCTTTTCACAGGACAATCTATCCGGCCGGGTTTAAATCCTGTATTCGCAGGATACATCAAACAAACTGAAGGTAGATGACTGCAGCTGCCACTAGGAAAAGCAGGATTTCGCCCCACAGCTGCTTTTTCATGAATATAAAATGATTGGAGATGAGGTAAGTCAAAGGGATAGCAGCTACTACAATGATTTCCCGGGAAACGCCCGGATGAGCAGCAATGAGGATCACCGAAATGAGGAATATCCAGAAAAATACCTTGAAGAACTTACGCGAGCTGATTCTTTTGTCATCATACTGGGATAAGAGAAAAAAGCTGCCCAAAAGGGTGAGCAGACCCAGGTAACCCGCATAGATCTGTACCGGAAGGTTTCCTTTGATAAATAACTGGTGCAGGGTGAAATTCGCCTGTAGGGTGGTGGTTAGTTCATTCTGAATCCCATTGATCGTGTAATAGGCAAAGGCAGCACCCCAGGGCAAAGCAAAACCAATGGTCGTGAGTATATACTCCCGCCAGTTAACATTTGGCTTTACGATGATGAATCCAAACCAAAGAAGGGGGAAAAAGAATGTCAGGTTCAGGTAAAACAACGATCCGATGGCCAGCAGAACCCCTGAGTCAAAGGCATTGGAATGAATGACATCTTTGTCGTAGGAATTGAAAATACGGTCAATGGCCAGTACCAGAAACAAGGCGGCCGGATAAATGGGATGCATGGCATGAAGATCAGCAATCCCGCTGGTGATCAAAACAAAAAGGATAGAGGGCAGAAATGATTTGGTGCGGATAAAGGCATACTGGACATTGAGCTTTAAGATCAGAAAGGAAAGCAGAACGGTGAAAAAAAGAGCCAGTATGTTATCCAGTAAAAGATTGCCTGCCAGCAAATAGTTAAAGGGTTTATACAGAATCATCATGTTCTCACCCGCGTAAAAAGGATACGCCTGGGGTGCCATCAATGGTTTGAGCCACAAGGCAAGTGCAATGAATGGTATCAGCAGAAAATAAAAAGGCTGATTCGACTTTAAAGCTCTTAATAACATGCTGTATTTGTTTTTACTTTAACCCGGGAACTTGCAATTGCTGCTATAAATCAAAACCCAGATCTTTGCGATAATACTTTCCTTCAAAATCAATGAGCTGTGCGTTTTTATAGGAGCAGGCCAGTGCTTCTTTCATCGAATTGCCATAGGAACTAATTGCCATCACACGTCCTCCATCGGTGCATATCTCTCCATCGATATCACGGGTTCCGGCATGAAAGGCATAACTGTCCTGAACTTTATCCAGTCCGCTGATCACTTTGCCTTTTTCGTAAGGGCCGGGATAGCCCCCCGATACCATCATGACAGCCACTGCACTCCGGGGATCAATCTCAATGCTTTTTTCAGCCATGGTACCTTCAGCTGCACCTATGAGCAGGTCCACGAAATCAGATTTGATGCGCAACATCACAGCCTCGGTTTCAGGGTCGCCCATTCTGACATTGTATTCAATGACCATCGGCTCTCCATCACAGTTAATCAATCCAAAGAAGAGAAAACCGTTGTAGGGGATATGATCGATTTGCAATCCTTGAACGGTGGGTTTAATAATCCGCTCTTCCACCTTTTTCATGAACAGCTCATCCGCAAAGGGAACGGGGGAAATAGCCCCCATACCGCCCGTATTTAAGCCTGAATCGCCTTCGCCAATACGTTTATAGTCTTTGGCTACCGGCAGTATTTTATAGTCCTTTCCATCGGTAATGGCAAAGACTGAACATTCGATACCGCTTAGGAA
>JACMKG010000499.1 GCA_014380255.1 Prolixibacteraceae bacterium
AGTGGCTAACTTTATAGGATTTGAAAAAACGACTGTAAACGATGTGAAGATTCTACCCAATGCCTCTACTGTTAACATGGGAACCATTGAATTGGCAGCGGAATCCAAGTCACTGGGAACAGTGGATGTGGTAGCTGAACGGAACCGGATAGAATATAAAATCGATAAAAAGGTAATTAATGTAAGCAATGATATCAATGCAGCCGGGGGAACAGCAGTCACCGTACTTGAAAACACCCCTTCTGTAGAAGTTGATATTGACGGAAACGTAAGCCTTCGCGGATCCTCCAGCTTTACTGTTTTGATTGACGGACGGCCCAGCGTGCTTTCGGGCAGTGACGCGCTGAAACAAATTCCATCGTCAGCCATCCAGAATATTGAAATCATCACCAACCCTTCTGTAAAATACGATCCGGACGGCATGGCAGGAATCATCAATATTGTGATGAAGAAAAACATCCTTGCCGGTTTTAACGGTATCATCAATGCAAATATCGGGACAGGAGAAAAGTACGGTACCGACTTAACGATGAATTACAAAACCAAGAAATACAACCTTTTCTTTGGAGCCAACTGGAACGACAATACGGATGAAGGAAGCATGAAATCATCGCGTGAAACGTACCGCAATGATACCACAACCTTCCTTACTACCGAAGGAGAACGCAATCAAACCAGGGGCGGGCAACAACTCAAAGGAGGATTCGATTACTTCTTGTCAGACAAAACCTCAGTGACTGTTGCAGGTGAAGTAGGCGAATTCAATTCAGGAGGCCAGGGCGGTGGAAAACTGCATAAGTACCAACAGCCGGGCGATCTGGATATCTACTCGGTACAGATAAACAATTCTTTCCGCAACAGCAATTTCGTGGAAGCCAGCGCTAGCTTTCTAAGCAAATTCGATGAATCGGGAATGCACAAACTCGAAGGATCATTCGAGTACCAGAACAGAAACGGGGAATCGGGCGACAGCATCGGGGAATTCCGTTCGGATCCAAATTATATAACCAACAACGGATACATTTCACGAGTGACCACCACCGAAACCGAGGAATCAAATGACTACCGGATGAAAATGGATTATTCGCTGCCTTTAAAGAGTGGAGGTAAATTCGAAGCCGGATTGCAAAGCAGGCTGGAGCGGGAAACTGAAATATTTAATTTTTTAAACTTTGGGATCAATGACCCCAAGTATACCAGTGACATGGATTTTAAGGAAGACATTCATTCCCTCTATTCAACCCTATCGGGAAATCTAAATCCTATCAAGTATCAGCTTGGCTTGCGCGGTGAATACACCAAACGATCGATCGATCATTCCACGGCAACCAATCCCTATAAGCTAGACCGCTTTGATTATTTCCCATCGGTTCATCTTTCCCTGGACATGAATGAGAACAACCAACTCATGTCCAGCTACTCTCGTCGAATTAACCGTCCGGGTGGACGTGACCTGGATCCGTTTCCCAGTTACATGAATCAATACACCATTCGATTGGGTAATCCTGATTTAAAACCAGAATATACCGATTCATACGAACTTAGCCTTATGCGTAAGTTTGGAAATTCATTCATCTCCCTGGAAACATTTTACCGCACGACCACCGACAAGATGGAACGCAGCCAGTTTGTGAGAAATGACACCACTTATATGACATCCATTAACTTCGCCCGCGATCATTCCATGGGAGGCGAGTTGATGGGCAACATCAACCTTACCAAATGGTTGCTGGTCAATACAAGTTTTACCCTTTACAGGTATAAGATGCAGGGGGATTTGCTGGGTAGAACCATTGACAGGCAAAGTACCAATTATTCAGGTCGAATGAATGCAACGATCAAATTCTCGCCAGACAGCCGTTTGCAATTAACCGGATTCTACCGTGGCCCATCGGTAGCAGCCCAGGGTGATCAGAAATCCATGCTGTTTACCAATGTATCGTATCGTCATGAATTTATGAAAAAGAAGCTCACCGCTTCGCTTAGCATACGCGATGTACTGGGAACAGCCAAGTTTGAAGGTACTTCCTTTGGCGATGATTTCAAATCAAGCTTCCGCATGCAGCGTGAACCACGAGTGGTGATGCTGACACTGAGCTATAAGATCAACAACTACAAGATGGACCGTGAATCGCCTCAGGAACAATCGGCACCAGGCGGCGGAGGAGACGACATGTTTTAACGGCTGAAGAGAATAAAAGAAATCAAAAAAAAGCGAATCCGGGCAACGGGTTCGCTTTTTTGTTTGCCGTATTCTCAACGCCTGTTTTTAGCATTGAACATCCTACTTTTTCGCCAACGCTTAAGATACACAATTAATATGTTTTTATACACATATCGTTGTTGAACAACTAGTTATCCAAACAAAGATACTTTCACCTGCTTTATTTTTCCCACTTTTTTCTTCCCTGCCTTAATTGGTTTTACAAGGGGTTCCCAATGAGGTAGTAAAGTGCCATTCACCGGGTAGGACAATTATCAGGAATAAAACCAAAAGATTTTGTTGAAAGAAATACCCATTCTATGTTTCAGAATCCTGCCTGGTCTTTAGATTGAACTTATTGTATTCAAAAGCTTTATAGGTTTTGAAACCGGGTTGATATCCGGTTTTGATAGGTTCAAATCAACCGAAAAACGATGTTGCAAGGAGAAAAAGCAGCTGCATTGTGTTAAAAAATAAAATTTATATGATATAAATAGGATTAAAATAATTTGCCATACATCATTATTCTATGTATATTTGTTCTATGTATTCAAAAGAACTATTAAAAGGAACATTGTCCACCATCATTCTC
This sequence comes from Prolixibacteraceae bacterium, assembly GCA_014380255.1. Next base: position 2,796 of record JACMKG010000499.1, read on the forward strand.
AAGTTGCTTGACGAAAAAGGTAGGATGTACGGGTATCAGATTACCCAATTGGTTAAACAGCTATCGGATGATAAAATATTGATCAAAGAAGGTTCCCTGTATCCATCATTGCATAAATTAAGAGATGATGGATTAATTGTGGTTGAAACCGAGACTATTGGGAAACGGGTCAGGCATTACTATTCGCTGACTCCCACTGGCAGTGCAGTAAAAAAGGAGAAGGAAGCTGAATTAATGGACTTTATAAATACCATTGGTAAAATCATCACCTCGCAAGAGCCATCCTATGAATAATTTAACAGAGGATCAAGTAGCATTTATCTCCCAGATCATCAACGAGAGTGAAATAGAATTGGCAGAAATGAGAGAAGATTTAATTGACCATTTCTGCTGTGCCATTGAAGAGGAAATGAATAAGGGAAAAAGTTTTCAAAAATCGTATGATAAGGCCTATCAGAATATCTGTCCCAACGGGTTTGACGAAATTCAACGGGAGACAGTCTATTTATTCACTTTAAAAAAAATCAAAGCCATGAAAAAACTAATGTATTTATCAGGTTATCTTATCTTAATTGGCCTAACCACCAGCATGTTCCTAATAATATCTAAGACTTCCTTTAGCGGAATTACTGTTTTATTGACTGCTGCCATTTTGATTTTTCTTTTTCTCCCAAGCCTTTTTCTCTACCTTTACAATCGGGGATTAATCAGTTCCATAAGTGAAAAGCTTAAATACACCTTTGGCTTTATAGGCACTGAACTTTTGATGGTTTCCGCTCTTTTTAGAATTAACCACTGGCCTTGGTCCACAACTATCTTTTTGGCAGCCATTTTGATTATTAACTTTGCCTTCTTCCCGTTCCTGTTCTTAAAGATGTATAGAAAATCATCAGAATAACTTACACTTAATTATCACAGAATAAGATAAGAATCAATGGGAAGCAGTCAATACTGTCGGACCTAAAATCTGCAAGAATTGACTGGTTCCTCATTTTTTGATCAGTCTATTACTGGATAAAAGGTTTTCCTGTTGGAAGGACCGTTTTTCCAGCCAGGTCGTTGATGATAATGGCAGCCATCATGTACCAGGCTCCCAAAGCGCAGGGGATAAGTTCATAACCTGCAATTTTATTAAATACCGGGTTGCCGAAATGTCCAACCACCAAAAGGATAAAGCCGATCAGCAATAATCCAAAAGTAATGGCCATAGCTTTGTGCACCCGCAGGGATGCCACAAACAGGATGAGGGTATAAAGCGTCCAGGCCAGCATATAATAGCCAACATCGGTATGACTCGATTCGTATACTTTAAAAAA
>JACMKG010000500.1 GCA_014380255.1 Prolixibacteraceae bacterium
CAAGTCCTGGACCGTGTAATCGCGGCAGGTGGAGAGGTCATAACGCATAAAACAAAGATAAACGATGAATATGGCTATTATGCTGTTTTTGAAGACCCCGAAGGAAACCACATCTCTCTTCACTCCCCCAAATGATAAACCATTCTATGCCTTGGCATCGTTCAGGTTAATTCTTTAAGGAGACTGTGATTTCGTCGCCAGTGCGCCATTTTTTGGATATCTGGCAATACTCTCCGGGAATGGCAACATATTTTACATTGCCATAGGCCACTACCGGGTTCACTGCCCATGCAGGAATCCGAATGTAGATATTCATAAAACGCACATCACCGGTTTCACACATCAGGATCATTTCGCTGCCTTGCGGATAGTTAGTTTCCTGCACTAGCCTTACAGTACCGCCTGTGGTATGTTGATATTCCATGGATGAGGAGCCAATGACATTGATATGGATATCATCAAAAACATGCGTGTAAATAACAGACTTAAGGAGCATTTCAGGAAAAGTATACTCCGGATTGGCATACAGCAAATATTCAAGAGCATCACCAAAGCGCGCTTTACCTGTAATCTTGAGCAATTCAACATTCAGCCTCGCCCATTTATCTGCTTCGTCAGTAGACAAAGGAGTTCTAATAGTATCTGCTATGGATGTATTTTTTGAAAACAGACTAAGATTGGTTATAAAATGATTTTCATTGAATGCATTCCATCGATCCAGCAGTTCACGCCATTGCTTTTCGGATCCTGATGCGCTGACCTGCCCAGTCAGGGATATCATTTCATTGATTTCACGCGTAACATCATCCGTTGACTGCGAAGTATCTTTATGGATCAAAGTATCATTTAAACCTTCAGAAAGGGTTGAGATATGAACCTCAACCTGTTTTTCAGGAAATGACTCTGAATTGATCACCGTGAGACTATCAGGATCTCTTTTGCAATTGGAAAACAAAAAGGTCAGCCAAACAAATAAAAACAAATAAGTAAACTTCATTTCATTTTTTTTATTCTGAAACGTTTTTAATCAAAACAGGTTCAAATATTACGTTCAATTTTCATTAAATTTACCTCAATTAAAAAACCTGAATCATAAAACTTACCTTAACCCGGGCGATCTGTTAAGCCGTAAGATGCTGTATGGAAGAGGTACTTATGAATAAGGCCACATGGCGCCGAGAAGGTGAGTTGTTCTAAATAGGAGGATAAGCAGTTAACCATCAATACCTTTACAAAGAATATTCTCCGATCGCTCATGGAGTTCGCTATTTATTTACCTCCGGTTGCTAGTGTGAGTTGAATAATATTATAACCATGGCTGATAAAAAAGTAAGACCTTCTTTTCATCAAATAAAATCCATCCGGCTGAAGCCACTATGGATTAACATCAAAGAAGCTATCGCAGGCAGCGATCGCGACTTTACCAGTGACAGTATTGGCAAAGCGCTGTTTATTTTATCCATTCCAATGATTCTTGAAATGATCATGGAATCCATATTTGCCGTAGTCGATATTTATTTTGTATCCAAACTTGGATCTGATGCAGTAGCTACCGTGGGAATTACTGAATCGAGCATGACTATTATTTATGCCATCGGCATGGGTCTTAGCACTGCAACTACTGCATTGGTTGCCCGGCGCATTGGTGAAAAAAGATCAGAAAAAGCCGGGGTAGCCGCCTTTCAGGCAATCGTTGCTGGCTTATTTGTTTCCCTGCTAATTACCGTCCCGGGAATCATCTACGCCAAAGAATTCCTTTTACTGATGGGTGCATCCGAAGAAATGGCAGAAGCAGGATACCTGTATCCGGCAATCATGTTTGGCGGAAATGCCGTAATCATGTTGCTGTTCATTATCAATGCAATCTTCCGCAGTTCGGGCGATGCGGCCGTATCCATGCGCGTACTGCTGTTTGCCAATTTGATCAATATAGTGCTTGATCCCTTGCTGATCTTTGGCATAGGCCCTTTTCCTGAACTTGGATTAATGGGTGCAGCCATTGCTACCACGATAGGCCGTGGCGCTGCGGTTTGTTACCAGTTCTACCTGCTGTTCAAGGGCAAAAAGCGTATCAGGCTGGAATTTCATCATCTTAAAATAAAACTAAAGGTGATGATTAAGCTCTTCCGCCTGTCGACAGGGGGCATTCTGCAGAACATCATTGCCACATCCTCCTGGATTGCTCTGATTCGTATCATCTCTGAATTAGGTGCCGAAGTACTGGCTGGCTATACCATTGCCATCCGAATTGTCGTTTTTGCCTTGCTACCATCCTGGGGATTAAGCAACGCAGCCTCCACGCTGGTTGGACAGAATCTGGGAGCCAAACAACCTGACCGCGCTGAACGAACCGTTTGGTTGACTGCCGGGGCGAACATGATATTGCTGGGATCTATTGGATTTGTATTTATCTTCTGGCCTGAGCCTTTTATCCGCCTTTTTATTACCGATCCTGCAGTCGTTGAAAGTGGAGCAAAGAGTCTTCAGATTATCAGCTATGGCTTTGTTTTTTATGCCCTGGGAATGGTTATGACCCAAGGGTTCAATGGCAGTGGCGATACAATAACTCCCAGCAAATTAAACCTGTTCTGCTTCTGGCTGTTCGAAATTCCTTTGGCCTATCTGCTTGCCATAGTTCTTGATATGAAAATTGAGGGAATCAGCATAGCCATTGTCGCTGCCGAGTCCATGCTAACCCTGATGGCATGGTATATTTTCAGAAAAGGCAAGTGGAAGCTGAATAAGGTTTAGAAAGTAATCAGTGGTCAGTGATCAGTCGCAGTAGGCAGGCAGTTTGCTACTGAACACTGAGACTGATCACTGAATACTTTTGCCTTTTTACTTTTTACTTCAAACTTTCTCCTGCTCCCCCATCAGCCGGGTTATCATTTCAAATTCTGCCACACCCAGTTGCTCGGGTCGTTTATCAAAGATCGGGTTTACTTTCAGCTCATCACTCACAATCATGCTTTTCAATGAATTGCGCATGGTTTTACGTCGTTGGTTAAAAGCCATCTTGACGATACCGAAAAATTGCTTTTCATCACAATTGAGTTTTTGCGTCTGGTTGCGCGTAAGTCTGATCACCCCTGACTTAACCTTGGGAGGTGGTGAGAAAACATCTTCATTGACCGTAAACAGGTATTCAATGTTGTAATAGGCCTGGAGAAAGACACTCAAAATTCCATAGGTCTTTGAACCAGGGCCTGCAGCCAGGCGTTCAGCCACTTCTTTTTGAAGCATACCGACGATCTCGGGAATCTTATCCCGATACTCCAGTACCCTGAAGAATATCTGGGAAGAAATGTTGTACGGAAAATTACCAATAATGGCAAACGGCTCATCGAAAAGCAGATCAAGCCTCATACGTAGAAAATCGGAAGAAATGATCCGATCCTTCATATCCGGGAAATGGTCATTCAGGTAATCAACCGATTCGCGGTCTATCTCAACAGCATAGGTTTCAAATGTTTTTTTCTTTAGCAGAAACTGAGTGAGCACACCCATTCCAGGGCCAATTTCAAGGACCTTGTTAACACCTGTGCCTTTTAAACTGTCAACAATTCTCTCCGCAATTTCTTTGTCCTTCAAGAAATGTTGCCCCAGGTTTTTCTTTGCTCTTACTGTCGCCATTTATAAATTATTGGTTGATGCCAAACGCTTAAATTGTTAACAAAAAATATTGCATATTAAAACAAATCTGTATTTTTGTCTTATAGCTGAACTTCCGGAATTCTGCTCTTAAATGTAGTTCCGAATGTATGCAGCAAAAGTACGTTAAAAACAATTTGTAATCACACCTTCTTTATTCTCAATTAATAAAAAGAAATTGAAACAGAACATACTCAAAACCCTCAAATTCCTCTCATTCTTCCTACTCGGTATATTCATCTTCTGGATGGTGTATAAAGACCAGGATATCAACCGGATAAAAAGCGTCTTAAGCAACGAAGTCAATTACTTCTGGATCATCGTATCCATTTTCCTTGGTTTCCTGAGCCACATCAGCCGTACCATCCGGTGGAACCTGATGATTGAGCCGCTTGGTCATAAGCCCCGAACTTTAAATACCTTACTGGCCGTGATGGTCGGTTACCTGATGAACCTGGCATTGCCTAGAATGGGCGAGATTTCGAGATGTGGTGTACTGGCACGCTATGAGAAGATTCAATTTACCAAGCTAATCGGCACCGTGGTGCTGGAAAGGCTGATCGACATGTTGGTATTACTGCTTTTACTGCTGATAGTGGTGATCACCCAATTTGGCCAGATGGTTGAGTTTTTACACAACAACCCCGATGTCCAGGTGAAGTTGCAAAGTATCCTGCGCTCGCCCACCCTTTATATTACCTTGGCAGGTATTTTACTGCTGATCTGGTTTACCAGGCATCAAATCAAAGCCAGTGGCATCGCCAAAAAGGTGACCGACCTGATCAACCAGTTTGCCGAAGGGTTCAAG
>JACMKG010000501.1 GCA_014380255.1 Prolixibacteraceae bacterium
AATAGCTTTTGGCTATGGTTCCCAGATTACTATGTATCATCTTCCTGACTCTTAGCTTCTGTTTTCAGAGCTTGGCTCAGGAACATGATACATTGGGCAATTCGGTTTCACACCATTCAATAAAAGAGCACGCCCACCAGACACGGTTGGGTAAATTAATCCATAGAATAATCTTCAGCTCAAATGCCAGTGAGGTTGCTTCCGATCAGGATTACCGGGAAAGAAATCCTGAGCCCTATCCCGTGGTTCAGGGGAAAATAATTCGTCGTATCCATATCACAACCCTTGATCCGTTTGGGTACAGTATGCATGACACCACCATTCGCCCTTCACGTTCTCTCAATAAACTAGGCAATACTCTCCATATAAATACACGGCAAAAGGTTATCAGCAATCTTTTATTGATCCATCAGAATGAGTCCTTTGACTCCTTGCTTTTTAAAGAGTCTGAACGCTTGATCAGAAGCCAAAGATATGTGCATGATGTTCTTGCCTATACAACCCTCTTGCCGAACACTGATTCGCTGGATGTGCATTTTCGGATAATGGATATCTGGAGTATTGTCCCCAAACTTCGCCTATCAGGCTCTAACATTGAAATAGGCTTGGCCGACAATAACTTTATGGGTTTGGGAAACAGGCTTCATTTTGATTCAAGAATTAATGATCTTATCAATTCCCCGGTTATTCAGCTTGGATATATGATTCCCAATATCGGGAACTCGCATATCACAGGAAGTGTACAGTATTACTTTTCAGGAGACAATGATCTTGTAAATAACAGGGAATTTAAAAGACCCCTCTATTCCCCTGTAAATTCCAATCTCCATACCCTTACCTTAAGTAACCGATACCTTGTTAAAAGCATAGAATTGTCACGATCGTTCTTTTCGCCGGTGACCCGGTGGGCAGGAGGCCTTTATATCGGACAGCTGATCAGCAGCCAGAATTATATCGATGATGACAGCATTAGCTCTTTATCAAACAAAACAACTATCAGTGACCTCTGGGGTGCCTGGTCATGGCCGCTATATAAAGGAAATTCGGTGATTGCCCGTACCACCAGCCTGGTTGTATCCGCCCGCATGTTGAGAGTCAGATATCCTGAAAGAACTTCAACAGCAGAAAGGCTAAACATATTTAATAACCAGGATTTCTATTTTGCAGGTATAGGTGTTACTTCAAGAAGATATATACAGGACAGGTATATATTTAATTATGGCAAGGTTGAACACATCCCAATAGGTCGTGCCTTTGGCCTTACCACTGGGTTAAACGTGCAAAAGACAAATCAATTCTATTGGGGGTTAAAAGCAGCCTGGGGATACAACTACCGATTTGGGTACCTGAGCAGTCATTTGGAATACGGTACGTACATAGGCAGTAAAGGATTCAGGCAACAGGTAATTACGGGGAGAATAAATTATTATACACCCCTATTCAGCATAGGCTATTGGAGGTTACGGCAATTTATAAAACCCACTGTAATCATTGGCATCAACAGGCTACCAGCAGATAATCTGACTCTGAGCGAAGGAATGGAAGGTTTTGAAGAGTTAAACAATCCGGCTACGCGTATGATGGTTCTCTCGCTACAGACCCAAAGTTATGCACCCTGGGAAATCTATGGCTTCCGCTTTGGCCCTTACCTATTCTCATCCCTGGGAATGCTTGGGCACAAATCGCCCCAGGTATCCAACAAAAGGATTTATGCTGCTTTAGGATTGGGTGTTCTGATAAAAAACAATTACCTGTTGGTGAACACTTTTCAGGTATCACTTACCTATTATCCTTTTCTTCCCGAAAGAGGGTATCATATTTTAAATCTAAATGCTTACAGGACCAGCGATTTCGGTTTTCATGATTTCGAAATTTCAAGGCCTCAGGTCGTCGATTACAGGTAATTACCATTGAAACCCATTCATCAGGAACATGAATCTTCCTTACCACCTAATGCTCAGTGATTTTTGATCCAACCATAAACTAATAAACCCACCAATTGTTACTGATAATATATCTACCCTTAAAATGGATTTATCATGAACTCAACTAATGATCAACCAACAAGGAAGTTTTCAAAAGCTCACAATGATTCAAACAGCTCCTCACCGAAAGTCTCTAAAGGTACCAAGTATCAGCCTGAGGAAGAAATAAACGAGGCTTTCCCTGATTACCCCATTTATCCCCCAAGCGAGGACATATACAGCAATTACACCAAGGAGGAAGAAGTAGATATCGAGCACCCTTATAATCCGAAGTCCATTGTTGACAAGTTTGGCGTGCCAACGCATAAGAATGAGGATGAAGACATTACTGGCGATAATCTGGATGTCCCTGGCGCCGAACTGGATGATTACCAGGAATACATAGGCAGTGAGGATGAAGAAAATAATTACTACAGCCTGGGGGGAGATAATCACGAGAATCTGGATGAATCCAAAGATGGATAATAACCCCTTACAGACCCCTAGTATGCTTTCTGTTTTGCAATTCAGTTAACCTTAAAACACACATCCAATGAAAGTATTAATGGTATTGACCTCGCACAGTGATTTGGGAGATACAGGACATAAAACCGGTTTCTGGATAGAGGAGTTTGCAGCTCCTTACTATATCCTCAAAGATGCCGGGGCGGATATTACCCTTGCATCACCCAAGGGCGGACAGCCACCTATTGATCCTAAAAGTGCTGAGCCTTCCAGCCAGACAGAAGCGACCCGCCGCTTCGATAAAGATCATGAATTAAAATTATTGCTTGCCCATACCAAAAGACTCCCGGATTTAAAGGCCAGTGATTTTGATGCGGTATTTTATCCCGGGGGTCACGGTCCGTTGTGGGATTTAAACAAGGATGCAGACTCCATCCGTTTACTGGAAGAATTCTGGAAAAGTAAAAAGCCAGTGGCAGCCGTTTGTCATGCTCCTTCTGTATTACTGAATGTGAAAGATGAAAACGGAATTCCTATTGTAAAAGACAAGAAGGTTACCGGCTTTACCAATAGTGAAGAAGAAGCAGTTCAACTAACAGAAGTGGTTCCTTTTTTACTGGAAGATGAGTTAAAGAAAAATGGAGGAATCTATTCCAGGAAAGCAGACTGGGCTTCGTATGTGATCAGGGATGGCTTGCTGATAACGGGTCAGAATCCTGCCTCATCAGCAGAAGCTGCCAAGGAGTTGCTTTCTCTTTTGAAGAACAAATAAGATTTCTTAAACATACAGGAAGCATGAAAACCCGACAGATTGTTCTAGCATCCAGACCACAAGGTACACCAACTATAGATAATTTCAGGATAGAGGATATCGAGCTACCTGCATTAAATGAAGATGAAGTGTTTCTGCAGGGATTGTACTATTCGGTTGACCCCTATATGCGCGGCAGGATGAATGATTCCAAATCCTATATTTCCAACTTTGAAATTAACCAACCTATATCTGGAGGAGTGGTCGCCAAAGTAATTGAAAGCAATGGGGCTTCCATTAAAACCGGCAGCTATGTAATGGGGCGCTTACCATGGTGCGAACAAATCAATGCACCGGCAAAGCTTTTGCAGGTAATAAATATCGATATCGCGCCTCCAAGCTACTATCTCGGGATACTGGGAATGCCTGGTTTAACAGCTTACTTTGGATTATTGGATATTTGCAAACCTAAAGCTGGCGAAACAGGAGTTATTTCAGGGGCTGCAGGTGCTGTAGGAATCGTTGCAGGCCAATTGGCCAAGATCCAGGGATGCCGCGTAATAGGCATTACAGGCTCAGATGAAAAGAGCAGCCTGTTAAAATCAGAATTTGGCTTTGATGAAACGATCAATTATAAAACAACTCCGGATATCAAAGAAGCACTGGCCAAAGCCTGCCCCACGGGCATAGACTTTTACTTTGACAATGTAGGAGGTGAAATATCTGATGCAGTGCTTAGCCTGATAAATACCCACGCGCGCATAGCCATATGTGGACAGATCTCGTTGTATAATGCAACAGAAATACCTGTAGGCCCACGTCTTCAGCCTCTGCTGCTTTCACGCAGTGCCATGATGCAGGGCTTCATCGTAAGTAATTATCAGGATCGCTTCGGCGAAGGATTCCAACGATTGTCAAAATGGATAAAAGAAGGAGATATTCAATACAGGGAAACCATCCTGAAAGGTTTTGATCAGCTGCCTATAGCATTTATTGGATTATTTAAAGGCGAGAACATCGGTAAAATGATAGTAGAGGCATAGGCTTTCTCCCCATGAAAATGCTTATGCCTACTACCATTCGTAATTCCTTATAAAGAAGATACTATTTTTTCCAGCTCTTTACGTGTCTGGTCAATGGAAGCTTGGTATTTAGCCCACAATTCCTCTCTTCGGCCTTCTTCAAACAATAAATCATCTTCCATCAAGGTGGCAAACTTCTGTTTAAGTTTCCCAATTTCTTCTTCTACAAATGTATTTTTTTCAACTATCACCATATCCATATCTTTTAATTAGTGTTAATAATTAAGGGAACAAAAGTACAAGAGTCAATGTTTCACCGAGTTATATAATTTTTGTTAAAAGTTACACAATCTC
>JACMKG010000502.1 GCA_014380255.1 Prolixibacteraceae bacterium
ACCAACCATGAAGTAAGCGTACGTGGAGGTACGGAAAAATTAAAGGTATTGGCATCTGCTACTTATTTTGATGAAAAAGGAATTGTGAAAACTCAGGACTATTCCCGTTATTCTGTAAGGGTGAACTTTGACTGGACATTGAATAATATCATTACGTTAGGAGGTCAGACACAATTTTCGCATTTCGAACGCAACGATGGCCCCAATGTTTTTGATGGTGTAAAGAGTCTTTCTCCCTTGGCTAACATCTACACCCCAGAGGGCGTTTTAATCAACCGCCCGGGAAATGACCCACAACAATGGAGCCCGGTATTGAATCTCACTGAAGCTACGGTACTTTACAAAAAGAACCGCTACCTGGGCAGTTATTATCTGGAGGCCAAACTTCCCTTTGACTTTAAATTTCGCTCAAACTTTGGGTTGGATGTAGGTCCATATTCCGATCAGAGATTTTACGGATCACGCAGTTCTGACCGCCAGGGGGGTAATGCCCGTGCCGAAGATGGTGGAGACACCCGTTCGATGTATACCTGGGAAAACTTGCTTTACTGGAACAAGACATTGGGCAATCATACATTCGGCCTGACAGGGCTTCAATCCATTCAGGAGGAGAAATTCGAAGACTGGAGAATTAATGTACTAAACTTGCCGTACGAAAGCCAGCTATGGTACAACGTAGGAAGTTCACCGACAATCTCGAGTGTAAACAGCAGCTTCACCAAATGGCAGCTTGCTTCATTTATGGGGCGTATCAATTATACTTACAAGGATAAGTATCTTCTGACAGCATCAGCCCGTTATGATGGTTCATCACGCTTATCCGAGAGCAATAAATGGGTCATGTTCCCGTCAGCCGCTATCGCCTGGCGCGTAAGTGAAGAAGGCATCTTTAAGGATTCTGACTTCCTGAGTAATCTTAAATTGCGTGCAGGTTATGGAATCACCGGAAATACAGCCATTGACCCCTATAAAACAAGTGGGAATTTAGGTTTTGCCCGTTACAATTATGGCAACAACAATGTCATGGCTTTCTATCAGAATGAAATGCCCAATCCAGATCTTTCATGGGAGAAAACTAAACAATACAATGCGGGTGTCGATTTTGGATTCTTTAAAAACCGTATCAGTGGTGTGGTAGATGTTTACCTTCAAAATACCAGCGATTTGTTGATGGATCGCCAGCTACCACAAGCTTCCGGCTTTAACAGTGTGGTTTACAACATTGGAAAAACCCGTAACAAAGGGGTTGAGGTAACCGTTAATACCGAAAACATAAGGGGCAATAAATTCAGCTGGAGTACGGATTTCATTTTTGCCCGCAACAAGGAAGAAATTGTTGAATTGTATGGTGGTAAAAATGATGATGTTGGTAATAGTTGGTTTATTGGTCAACCCTTACAGGTTTATTACGACTACAACTTCCTGGGAATATGGCAATTGGGCGAAGAGGCTGAGGCCGCTAAGTTTGGCTCATCCTTTAAACCTGGAACCATCAAAGTTGCTGATACCAATCCTGATTCTAAAATTACGGCTGAAGACCGCGTGATAGTAGGGTCAACCCGTCCAAAATTTACGGCCAGTATGTCGAATTACTTCAAGATAGGAAACTTCGATCTCAATTTCTTTATCAATTCCTCGTATGGCAACATGCTGAAGTTTGACCGCAATTTAAGCTTTAATGGCCGTTATAACAGTATCAAAGTTAATTACTGGAGGGTAACTGAATACGATGCCAACGGGGTTGCTATGGCCAGCAATGGAAGCAATGAAGCCCCACGCCCGAATAATGGGGTTGAGAATCCAGCCTACCGCGATGCCATGAATTATTTCGATGCCTCGTTTATTCGTCTGAGCAATGCCACATTGGGTTATAGTATACCGAAAAGTATTTTAGCCAAAGTTCACATCAACAAGCTTAGATTATATACCACTGTCCAGAATGCATATACCTACACCAATTATCCAGGTACTGATCCTGAAAGTGGGGAGAATTTCAACGCTCCTATGCCGCGTACTTTCCTGGTTGGGGTTAACCTGGGACTATAATTCTGACACAATGCATAAACGTAAATAATTTAAAAAGGATATGAAAAAAATAATTAATTATATATTAGTGATGGTATTATTGGCAACAACAGGTTGCGAAAATTACCTCAATGAAGAACGCTATACCGATGTAGGATATGACTACTTGAAAACCAAAGTCGGTATGGAATCTTCTGTTACAAGTGTTTATCAGGCTATGCGCTGGTATTGCGGCTCTTATAATCAAGGCGGAAATAGTACTTCGGGAGGAAATATGGAGGCTTATTTTGTGCTGACCGAATATGGTACTGATTTTACATGGGAAGGTGCCGATGGTGGTAACAAAGACCCCTTCAACAAATATCTCACCTCCCTGAACCCTGCCCAGGATGTAATCAACAAATTCTGGAACAACAACTACAAAGCTATTACCAGGGCCAACACATCCCTGATGTATATGCCCGATGTGCTTGATATGACTGATGACCTGAAAAACCAACGAGTAGCTGAGTTGAGATTTCTTCGCGCATTCTATTACTTCGACCTGGTTCAACATTTTGGAGCAGTTCCATTGGTGATCAACGGAAATGTAACGGAAGTACTCACTGATTTCAAACGCACACCGGTACAGGCAGTTTATAGCCAGATTATTAGCGATTTAAAAGCATCCAGGGCTGTTTTGCCTGACGTATACCAACAAGCCGATCGGGGCCGGGCTACCAAATGGGCAGCTACACACCTGCTGGCTAAAGTATATCTGACTCGTATCAGCGCAGAAGCAACCATCCGTGGTGGAAAAGTATCGGATCTTGACAGTGCCGCAATCTTTGCTGAAGAGGTAATCAATTCAGGCAAATTTGCTTTGGAGTCCAACTTTGCCAATGTTTTTGAAATGAATAACCAAAAGGTAAGCAAGGAAATTATCTGGGATGTCGAATATACCAAAGATGCATTGTTTAGCGGGGCCGGAAGTTCTACCTCCGATGGTGGGAACCAGCTTCACCTGTATTGGGGAATGCAATACGATATCAAACCGGGTATGATCCGCGATATCGCCAATGGGCGCCCGTTCAAAAGAACAAGACCGAATTCAATGATTATAAACAACCTGTGGAACAAAACCAATGATTCACGTCTTTACAAAACCTTTAAATGGGCTTTTTACAGCAACAATCCTACAACAGCTGCTACCAACGTCTGGAAAGATAAATACTACTTCATTAATGCCGCAACGAACGCTGAAGACAAGAATGATGTAATATACACTACCCCTGCAGAGTTGGTTGGTAAACCTAAATTCAAGACAGGTGATACAGCCATCTTTGTATCATCCAAGTATTATGGGGCATTGAGCCTTTATTCGACTGCAAATGCCAAGCAAACAGTTCTGGATCCTGCCAAATACCGCCAGATGTTAATCGATATTGCCAAGTCACGCTATCAGTTGATCCCTGTGGATAAATACGATTTGATCAATTTCCCAACCATGTTAAAATGGATGGACGACCAGCGTGCGGATATCAATTACCAGGCTGGTTCACGCAACTTTCACCGCATGCGTCTGGCTGAAACCTATTTGATTGCTGGCGAAGCGTATGGAAGAAAAGGAGATTGGAACAATGCACTTAAATACATCAACCTTGTACGCGCACGTGCAGCCTATGCCGCTGGAGAATCCAAACCAGCCCAGGTAGTTAAAATCGATGGTGGAACCAACAATACCAATCCTACGGTTGACAATATGCTGGTTACCGAGGCCATGGTTAAAACACCGGCATTCCCCTCCGGAGCTGGGTTCGACCCATTTGTAGACTGGATGCTCGAGGAACGTGCTCGCGAACTTTACGGAGAAATGAACCGCTGGGAAGATCTGGTTCGTACAGGTACCCTGATTGCACGTAATAAATTGTATAATCCCGATAGCAAGAACAATATTCAGGATTATCACAAATTACGCCCTATACCAAGTACCTTTACCGACAGGCTTTCACCCAAGCCACCGGTTGCTGAAGTTCAGAATCCGGGGTATTATTAATCCTCCTCATTGATCAAGGCCGTCTTAAAATCCCATTTAAGACGGCCTTTTTTATTCGCTGAAAAAGAAGAATGAATGAATTAATCCGGGTATCATTCTTGGGCGGTGAATTTCATGAACCTAAAATATATTCTCCTGACAGTCTTGAATTTCAAACTTATTTGTTTACTTTTGCCCAGCTTTATAAAATAATTTTAAGCTGTTGTTATTGAAAGCGATGCTGCGGCTTAAAGATCGTATAACCAAATAAAATACATTTAAAATGTACTTAACACCGGAAAAGAAAATTGAATTCTTCGAAAAATACGGAGAATCAGCCAAGAACACAGGATCATCAGAAGCACAGATCGCGTTGTTTTCATACCGCATCAACCACCTGACCGATCACTTGAAAGCAAACAAAAAAGACTTCAGCACCCAGCGTGCTTTGATCACTTTAGTAGGTAAACGCAGAAGCCTTTTAGACTATCTGAAGAAAAAAGACATCGAGCGTTACCGCGCAATTGTAAAAGACCTCAACTTACGTCGATAATTTACAACAGAAAAGGCAATATATTTATTGCCTTTTCTTATTTTTATACCCGCGTTAGAATCTGACGGTACCATTTTTTAAAGCGACCTTTCTGAAAATATATTTTTTCTGAAAACCAAATACCCCACCACGGCATTTGTATAGTACCTTTAAAAAATTATTTATTGATAAAATTATGAATCAAGCAATTATTAAAACAATTGACCTTGGGGATGGCCGTACCATTACCATTGAAACAGGCCGACTGGCCAAACAAGCTGATGGTGCGGTGGTTGTAAGAATGGGTGATACGATGCTGCTCGCCACTGTGGTAGCTGCTGTAGACGCCAAGGAAGATGTGGATTTTATGCCACTCGCCGTTGATTACCGTGAAAAATTTGCAGCAGCCGGAAGGTTCCCCGGAGGCTTCCTGAAACGCGAATCCCGCCCTTCAGATGATGAAATTCTCATTGCCCGCCTGGTGGACCGCGCTTTACGTCCGTTATTTCCTGCCGATTTCCACGCCGAAACAGCCATGATGATCTCCCTGATCTCTTCCGATCCAGAAGTGATGGCCGATTCACTGGCAGGTCTGGCCGCTTCAGCTGCCATTGCCGTTTCAGATGTCCCTTTTGAAACCCCCATTTCTGAAGTACGTGTAGCACGCATTGATGGTAAGTTTATCGTAAACCCAACCTATTCCCAGCTGGCGAATGCCGACCTGGATATCATGGTAGGTGCATCGTATGACAACATCATGATGGTGGAAGGTGAAATGGATGAAGTATCAGAAGAAGTGATGCTCGAGGCCATAAAAGTGGCCCACGATGCCATTAAAATTCATTGCAAGGCACAGGAAGAACTGGCAGCTTTGGTAGGTAAGAAAAAACGTACCTATAGCCACGAAATAAATGATGCAGTCCTGAAAGCCAAAGTGTTTGAAGATTTGTATCCCAAATGTTATGCACTGGCCACCCAGCGTGTGAACGATAAACAAAAACGTATCGAAGGTTTCCATGCCATTGTTGACGAGTATGTGTTGAACTACCTGGAAGCCAATGCCGAAAATACGGAAATCGATATTGTTACCAATGTAAAACTGATCCGCAAGTATTACCACGATGTTGAAAAGGAAGCCATGCGCCGCATGATCCTTGATGAAGGTATCCGTCTGGATGGCCGTTCAACAACACAAATCCGCCCTATCTGGGGTGAGGTGAATTACCTGCCCGGATCTCACGGATCGGCCATCTTTACACGTGGAGAAACACAATCATTGTCATCGATCACCCTGGGAACTAAAATGGATGTGAAGAAAATTGACAGTGTAACCTACCAGGGAACCGAAAGATTCTTGCTTCACTATAACTTCCCTCCATTCTCGGTTGGTGAAGCCAAAGTGCCAAGAGGAACTGGTCGCCGCGAAATCGGTCACGGTAACCTGGCTTTCCGTGCCCTTAAGAAAATGATACCGGATGATTTCCCTTACGTGGTAAGGGTTGTTTCCGATATCCTGGAGTCAAACGGATCATCATCCATGGCTACTGTTTGTGCAGGAACCATGTGTATGCTGGATGCCGGTATGAAAATGAAACGTCCTGTATCAGGAATCGCTATGGGTTTGATTACAGACCCTGCCAACAATAAATTTGCCGTCCTTTCAGACATCCTGGGTGATGAAGACCACTTGGGTGATATGGACTTCAAGGTAACAGGTACCGAAAAAGGAATCACTGCCACCCAGATGGATATCAAGGTAGGCGGACTTTCCTTTGAAATTCTGACCCAGGCCTTAAAGCAAGCCAAAGAAGGCCGCGATCACATCCTGGGCGAAATCCTTAAAGTGATTTCTGAACCACGTGCTGACTACAAGCCAAACGTACCACGTGTGGAAGTAATTCAGGTGCCTAAAGAATTCATCGGGCCAATCATTGGGCCAGGCGGAAAGAACATCCAGAAACTTCAGGAAGAAACCAAAACGGTTATTTCGATTGAAGAAAGAGATGACATCGGTTATGTTGAAATCTCCAGTACCAACCAGGAAGCGTTGGAAGCTGCCAAAATGCGCATTAAGCTGATTGTAGCTATTCCTGAAAAAGGGGCCATCTATAAAGGCAAGATCAAATCGATCACCTCATTCGGCGCCTTTGTTGAAATCATGCCCGGAAAAGAAGGATTGCTCCACATTTCTGAAATCAGCTGGACACGCCTTAACACCGTGGAAGAAGCGCTTCAGGAAGGCCAGGAAATCGAGGTTAAACTGCTGGATATGGACCGTGACGGAAAGATGAAACTATCTCACCGTGTACTGCTTCCAAAACCTGAAGGAATGCCTGAAAGGACTGAGCGCAGCGAAGATCGTCCACCACGCCGTGATGACAACCGCGGAGGCGAACGTCGTGATGACCGTCGTGACAACCGGGGCGGAGATCGTGGAGGTGACCGCAGAGATAACCGCGACAACCGTGGCGGAGATCGTAACCGCGATCGCAACTAA
>JACMKG010000503.1 GCA_014380255.1 Prolixibacteraceae bacterium
GATCTCATCCGCAGCCCGGATGATCTCCTCATCATGCTCAACCACAATAACCGTATTTCCCAGCTTCTGCAGTTTTCGCAGCACCCTGATCAGCTTTTCCGTGTCCCTGGAATGAAGCCCGATGCTGGGCTCATCCAATATGTACATGGAGCCTACTAGGCTGCTTCCCAGTGAAGTTGCCAGGTTGATGCGCTGTGATTCTCCTCCGGATAAGGAGGATGAAATCCTGTTTAAGGAAAGATAGCCAAGTCCTACATCGTTCAGAAAGTCAAGGCGGTTGTTGATTTCAATAAGTATTCGTTTTACAACCTGTTCTTCATATTCCGTAAGCTTCAGGTCTGCAAAAAAGAGGCTTAACTCGTTGATGGGAAGCAATACCAGATCCTGAATGGATTTGCTTCCTACCTGTACATAGCCTGCTTCCTTTTTCAGGCGTGTGCCGCGGCATTCGGGACAATTGGTCTTGCCCCTGTACCGTGAAAGCATCACCCGGTATTGAATCTTGTAGGTATTCTCTTCCAGCATTTTGAAAAAGCCGTTCAGGCCTCCAAAATGTTTATTGCCGCTCCATAACAGTCTTTGCTGCTCATCGCTAAGTTCATAGTATGGCTTATGAATGGGGAAGTTGAATTTATCGGCCGAAGCGATGAGCTCATCTTTCCATTCTTTCATTTTATCCCCTTTCCAGCATGCCACAGCATCCTGGTAGATGGATAATGACTTATTGGGAATCACCAGATCTTCATCGATGCCAATTACCTTTCCGTAGCCTTCACATGCAGGACAGGCACCCAGCGGATTATTAAAGCTGAACATGTGAACCGTGGGCTCTTCAAACTGAATACCATCGGCTTCGAAAAGGTTGGAGAAATGTTCTTCATGAACTGTTGACCCTTCATAGATCTTGATAAGGCATTCTCCATGGCCTTCAAAAAAAGCGGTTTGTATGGAATCCGCAATACGGCTCAGGTTGTCCTCGTCATTCTGTACCATAGCCCGGTCAATTACAATGTTGCAATTGGAGTCCGTGCATTTAATTTCTTTACCCTCTTTTAAAAGTTCATCTATTCTTACTATTTCCCCGTTTAACTCCAGGCGTGAAAATCCCTGTTGCATCAAAAGTTCCGCTTCCTGCAAGAGGGTGCGATCCTTTTTAATCTTCAAGGGAGAGCCAATCAGAAAACGTGTATTCTCAGGAAAGGATTGAATATAGGCCGTTACATCGTTTACATGATGCTGCTTTACTTCTTTTCCGGATACGGGCGATATGGTTTTCCCGATTCTGGCAAACAAGAGTTTCATGTAATCGTAGATTTCGGTTGAGGTGCCCACCGTGGAACGAGGATTGCGCGTATTAACCTTCTGTTCGATGGCAATTGCAGGAGGGATTCCTTTGATGAAATCGACTTCAGGTTTATCGATCCTTCCCAGGAACTGGCGGGCATAGGATGAAAGGCTTTCCACATAACGGCGCTGTCCTTCAGCGTATAAAGTGTCAAAAGCCAGGGATGATTTCCCTGAACCAGACAGTCCGCTGATCACTACAAGCTTGTTGCGATCGATCTTAAGATCAATGTTTTTCAAATTATGAACCCTTGCTCCTTTGATGTAGATATAGGAGGGGTTTGATATATTTTGATTCATCTGTTATGTTCTAGATATAGAATATTTGTTTTTCTCAAAAAAAAGTATGACTTTTACACCGACAAAATTAACAAATTGTTTAACTCTAATTAAATAAAGATCGCCTATAGAAAGAACTCTACTCTTTGATTATTAAAATTAACAGTCACATAATAACTAGAGTAATGTTCAGAACAGAAGATCTGAGTGATAATTCGCTCGTTAAACAATTCGTTGATGGCGATAAGACTGCTATTGAAATTCTTATTTCCCGCCATAAAAAGAGGGTATTTACTTATATCGTACTGATTGTAAAGAACCATCATCTCGCAGAAGATATTTTCCAGGATACTTTTATTAAAGTAATCCGGTCGTTGAAAACAGGAAAATATACTGAAAACGGTAAATTCATTTCATGGGTGTTGCGTATTTCCCATAACCTGATCATCGATCATTTCAGGAAAGAAAAATTACTTTCTACCACCTCAAATGATGATACAACGGTCGATCTTTTTAATTCGCCTAAGTATTCAGATGAAAATATCGAGGATAAACTTGTTAACGAGCAAATTACCTGCGATGTACGCCTGTTGATTGAAGAATTGCCCGATGACCAGCGCCAGGTAATCATGATGAGACACTACCAGGGCCTTAGTTTCAAAGAAATAGCCGACCTAACCGACGTGAGTATTAATACGGCATTGGGAAGAATGCGCTATGCTCTTATTAACCTACGTAAGATGATCGAGAAAAAAAATCTTATACTTACAAAAAATTAAAAAGCAATAACAATATTATTATATCAGTGGCGTTATTTGTGTATATTTAAAAACACAGCAATGACGCCTATGAGTAAATTATTTACTTTAAATTATCTGATCAATTCTTACAGATCCGGACAGGTTGAGATGAAAATGTTGCAGTACCCTGTGGAGGATTTTGAAGATAGTATTCCGGATATAAATCATATTGAATTGGAACCAAAACAAAGCAGCATTGATGCTATTCTTAGATATGCATCGCAATATGAAGTTCTCGAATCAGGAGATACCGGCATGATAGAATTGAATCTGAATTGAACCTTAAAAGTATTTTAAAGCATCTCGCAGGAGATGCTTTTTTTAGTTATATTTGTGATATCATTTAAATATCAAAACAACTAAATTGTGATATCATGGAAAAGTCTTTTACTGCTCGTTCTGGTTATTTGTTTGTTTTGTTGGAGGTCATCATCCTTGCACTGGCAATCATAGGTTTTGTCAATAATTTACACCTTCTTCCGGTACTGTTGATTATTCTTTTCGCGGCTATTGCTCCGGGATTTCTGGCAGTCGATCCTAACCAGAGCTACGTGTTGGTGCTCTTCGGTGAATATAAAGGCACTTTAAAAGATAATGGCTTTTTCTGGGTTAACCCCTTTTTTGTCAAAAAGAAGTTTTCGTTAAGAGCCAGAAATTTTAACAGCGAACCTATCAAGGTAAACGACAAACTGGGAAACCCGATCATGATTGGCCTGGTGCTGGTGTGGAAAGTGGAGGAAACTTACAGGGCAGCCTTTGGTGTGGATGAATATGAGCATTTTGTGGTTGTCCAAAGTGAAGCAGCGTTGAGAAAGCTGGCCGGCTTGTACCCGTATGATAATATTGAAGATGATCATGCCAAAATCACTTTACGCGATGGGGGAGAAGAGGTGAATCATATGCTCGAGGGCGAAATACGAGAAAGATTAGAGATTGCTGGCATTCATGTGATCGAGGCGCGTATCAATTACATCGCCTACGCCCAGGAAATCGCGCAAGCTATGCTCAAACGCCAGCAGGCTACAGCTATCGTGGCCGCCCGTTTTAAAATCGTGGAAGGTGCCGTTAGCATGGTTGAAATGGCCCTGGCTGAATTGAGCCAGCGTGAAATCGTTTCGCTGGATGAAGACAAAAAGGCAACGATGGTAAGCAACCTTTTGGTTGTTTTGTGCGGAGACAAGGAAGCCACCCCTGTGGTAAATACCGGAACCCTTTATCAATAAGGCTAGCCATGAAACTATCGTTTATCGCTTTTTTAATCGGTTCCCTGGTAGCCATAGCGGCCATGGGCCAGACCGAAGAGATGGTGGTTTTGAAAACCAACACCGGAGATATCGAAGGTACGTTAACCATGCCCGAAGCAAAATTACCGGTTCCCGTGGCCTTGATCATTGCCGGTTCGGGTCCAACTGACCGGGATGGGAATAACCCGATGATGAAAAACAATTCACTGAAAATGCTTTCTGAAGAACTGGCAAAAAAAGGAATTGCGACGTTACGATACGATAAGCGTGGCATTGCTAAGAGCCGGGCAGCCGGTTTAACAGAGGCAGACCTGCGCTTTGACCACTACATCAACGATGCGAAAGAGTGGATTCAATTGCTAGAGCAAAACAAAAATTTTAACCAGGTAGTGGTCATAGGCCATAGCGAAGGCGCTTTGATTGGGATGATGGCCTTGCAGGATGAGAAAGCCGGTAAGTATATTTCCATAGCCGGAGTAGGGAAGAGGGCCGATCAGCTGATCCGCGACCAGCTGAAGGCACAGCCTGCTTATGTGCTCGAGCAGTCAACCCCTATCC
>JACMKG010000504.1 GCA_014380255.1 Prolixibacteraceae bacterium
CTGAGGGCTGTTCACCACCGCCGGAGCTCCCCAGATGCGAACCTTGTTCTTTTTAGCCAGCTGCAGCAATGCAGCCCCCTCCTCGTAGGAGTTGGCCAAAGGCTTCTCACTCCAGATGTGTTTGCCTTTCTGAACAGCCAGCTTGTTAAGCCTTCCGTGTTCCTGCATATCCGTTAAGTTGACCAGTAGCTGAAAGTCGGCGCCTGCCAGCATCTGATCGAGGTGCGGATACTGATTGGAGATTTTAAACTCTTCGGCTCTTACCTTAGCCCTTTCAGGTTTTATGTCGCATACACTCACCACTTCCACATAGGGCGATTTAGTCAGGTGAGGCAGATACATTCCCGAAACGCTCCCACACCCGATCACCCCGACTTTAATTCGGTTGTTCTGTCCAAACCCAAATACGCTGGCCTTGGCAAGGGCAGGAATCATCATGGCTGCAGTGCCTGCCATTGCAAAATGTGTTATGAATTCTTTCCGGTTCATGGCAAGAGGTTTTAAATGTGTAAATGGTATAAACACACCCGCCCGTTATAACCAAACAGGGATCAATCAAATTTATGAAATTTAATCTGAAAATCATTCATTTAGGCACTTAATTACCGAAAATAAGACCCATAGATAATCCAATCTAACTAGTGTCATGTCAAGCTTGAAATGATGCAAGATTATTTAAGTTCTCAGAAAGCATCCTAATACGCGTCATTGCGAGTTTTTCACGAAGCAATCCCATCGGGCAAGGGATTGCCGCGCTCCTTTACATCCCGGATCAACGTACCAATAAGTTTCAACATTATATCCTCTGACAAACTTTCAGGAGCTCGCAATGACGCACGGATGGAGAGTTGCTGATGCCAGATGTGACATACTAACTTTGACACGACATTCGATTAAATTAATTGAATATCGACCAACAAACAAGAAATACCAAAGGTCATTACAAATGAGCTGTACCTTGTAATTTTTTATTTCTTACCCTTATCTTTCGTCTAACATCTTTTATCTATCCTCTCTCATCTACAACATCTCCTGCCCCCAAGTTGGAACATAAACGCCTTTTGAATAATGATACAGTTCGGCCTTATTCTCGATGACAAGATTTTTATACTGATAATGCAGTTTAAGCTGATTCACTTCAACACTTTGCAAAGGCCATTCAAAATGATGAACATCATTGCCGGCAATGCTTCCATGGCTTTCCTTAAACAGGCAGTAGCGTTCGGTGAGCCATTTATCCAGTTCGCTTTTATGGGGTATGCTTTCGCCGGGCGTATATTTAACCTTCAGGTGGAAGCCACGTTTAGCATTGAATGAATCATAGATTCCCTCGGGATGGGTGATGATCGATTTCATGTATGGAAGTCCGACACCATATTTCCCAAGCAGGGCTGAAACTCTATTCTGAGCCTCCAGGCTGAAGAAATAAATGCCCGGCTTTTGATTCCGACGCACATAGGTGCGCATGTTGATCTCCACAAAATCAGAAATGGGCGGAAAGGGGGGAAAGAAATGAGGGCGCAGTTTTCTTACTTCAAAAGCCACCAGCGACACCCAGGCCTGGCCTTCATACAGATCGATATCCAGACCCTGTGGTATCAGTTCCCTTAACACCTCAAGGGGTACCCTCCAGTGGGCAAACAATACATCGTGCCATTCCTGGTAGTATTTCCAGGGCCTTTGGGGCATCGGGAACGGACGATGGGCCTTCATCCTTAATATGCTTTTAACGCGACTCATAGGTGTAAAAATGAGAAGACCATACCATGGCTGAGTTCTTCAATCTGAACAATCAGTATTCCATTAAAGTTTTTAATATCACCGTATGATAAGCAAACTCACTCTTCATTAATCTCTGCATGATAAAGGTTCCGTGAATCCTCAGTGCTATCCTGTAAATGAAACCAGGAGTGTTTGGAAGATGATGTGGGTGCGGAGCACCTTGATATTTGTAGATAACGTTCATGGGATTGGAACCCCAAGGTGCGCAGCACCGACATATCAGGCAATGTCAAAAAATCTATCCTTACAAATGTCAATCAATTAACCGTCTACATATTACGACACTACGTACCTTCTTGGTTCGAACTTACCAGCATTTCTACAATTATAAAAGTTGCGCTGCACCTACTTCTTCATCATGCAGGCAATTTATGAAATAATCATCTTCCGAACACTCCTGTAAATGAAACCAACCATTTCTTTTGGTTAGGTGAGATTTATGCGATCCGTGAATGTTGGTCGGGTGCTATCACCTGGATCCCATGAGCAATCTGCATTCTTTTCGCAACCCCGGATACAGCTAGCTTACAGATTGGTATCTAATGCACCTGTGAGTTTCTAGAGACTGTAAGTATTGTATACGGTTGATCCGTGCAGAAGGCGGTTTCCGGCCCATGCCTCTGATTCTTAACCGGATATAAAATGTCCTAGTCCCAGAGTCTATATTAACTCTATGTCAAGTCTATGCAGGGGCTAATTTGCCATTTCAAGAATATAGACTAGACATAGGCCTAACATAGAGTTTGTGGCTATGCCAGGTTATTTTTTAAAAGGAATGAGGTAAAAGGCCTTTGGATGATTCATCCCTCTTATCCACTTTTTTTTGTACCTGATCTAGTACATTCCATGCCCCTTGCCCTTTGCCCCATGCTGGTTATTAGTACATAGCCTCCAAAACATTTCTGCCAGATCAAAAAAAACGCCCCTATAAAGGAGCGTTTTTCAATATGCTATTAAAAGCTGTCGTTGTTAATTAATCTTTGTCCCATTTTACCAGCTTGGATGGATA
>JACMKG010000505.1 GCA_014380255.1 Prolixibacteraceae bacterium
GCTTACTTTAAGTTTTTCAAGCCCGGATTACATTGGTCACGCATTTGGTCCAAATTCAATTGAGGCTGAGGACAACTACCTGCGCCTGGATAAAGAGATGGGTGATTTTTTTACATATCTCGATTCAAAAGTTGGGAAAGGCCAATACCTGGTATTCCTTTCGGCCGATCATGGAGTATCGCATGTGCCTGGGTTTAACACTGAAAATAAGTTGCCAGGCGGAGTAATACCCGATGACAAATGGAATAAAGAGATAAACGATGGTCTGAAAAGCCAGTTCGGTGCCGATAAGCTGATCGTGTCCAACATGAATTATCAATTACACCTGAATAATAAGACAATTGATTCGTCGAAGTTAGACAAGGTAGCCATAAAAAAATGGATCATCAACTACCTGAATAAACAGCCTGAAATTTCAAGGGCTTTTGATCTGGAGGATGTTGCAGGTACTACTCTGAACGCCAGAATAAAGGAAATGGTGAGCAACGGCTATTATCCAAAAAGAGGGGGAGATATCCAGATGATCCTGCAGCCGGGTTATATTGATGGTGGCGCAACGGGAACCACCCACGGAAGCTGGAACCCATATGATGCACACGTACCAATGCTATTTTATGGGTGGAAGATAAAACCAGGGAAGCTTAACCGGGAAACGCTTATGACTGATATCGCACCGACAATTTCTGCCTTGCTGAAAATCCAGAACCCAAGTGGTAATGTGGGCGACGCGGTGGAAGAGGTCCTGAAATAAAGATTCTAAGATTGTTCCCGATATCTTTCCGGATGTTGATTCTCGGGGTAAACACTTACTTTAAGCCAGCATGCAGCTGTTGATACAGATATTCCGTCTGAACTAACAGTTAATTCCCGCTTTTTACATAAGTGGAAAACCGAATTGATCGGCTCCTTGATACATTTGTTATATTGAGTAATACATACACACGCTTATTCACGGCTAATCTGGGATGAAGAATACTAACCGCTAACTTAAAAAAGATAAAATGTCAATGAAACCGATTTTTGCATTACTTCTCCTTGTCGTGGTTCGAACCGGATCGGCTCAAACCACCCAGGTCAATACGGCTGATAAAATGCCACTGGATAGTAAGGTAACTGTAGGTAAACTCGAAAACGGTTTAACCTATTATATAAGGCCTAATGCCCGGCCTGAGAAAAAAGTGGAATTGCGTCTCGTTGTTAACACAGGTTCCGTGCTGGAAGATGATTCTCAACAGGGCCTGGCGCATATGGCCGAGCATATGGCATTCAACGGGACCAAAAATTATAAAAAAAATGACATTGTTTCATTTCTTCAGTCAATTGGTGTAGGGTTTGGAAATGATCTCAATGCACGTACTGGTTTTAATGAAACAATATACATCCTGCCGATTCCAACTGATAAGCCGGGAAATCTTGAGAAGGGATTTGATATCCTGGAAGACTGGGCACATAATGTCACTTACCTCGACGAAGACATCGATTCGGAAAGAGCGATCATACTCGAAGAAAGACGTTTGGGTAAAGGGTCAAGCGATAGGATGTACAGACAAATTTTTCCAAAACTTTTTGCAGGATCAAAATACGGTGACCGTCTCCCGATCGGGCAGGAAGACATCATAAAGAATTTTAAGTATGATGAGATCCGGCGTTTTTATAAGGACTGGTATCGCCCGGATCTGATGGCAGTGATCGTGGTTGGTGATATTACTAAAGAAAATGCAGAGGCGCTGGTTAAAAAACATTTTGCCGCGTTAACCAATCCTGCCAACTCACGTCCACGTATAGACGTAGAAATGCCTCCATATACTACAAGTTCAGCAATTGTGGTAACCGACAAGGAGGCTACGAGTTCCCAGATTGTCATCAATTACCCGGCTTTCAAGGCCCCACAGGCATCAACAATAGGGGATTACCGCAAAGACCTTGTACAAAGTCTTTTTACAACGCTCATGAATCAACGTTTGCAGGAGCTTACCCAAAAAGAGAATCCTCCTTTTCTTTTTGCAGGGGTTGGTTTTGATTCTTATGCCCGTGGATACGATCAGTTCAATGCCTATGCAGGTACAGGTACCGGGGATATGCAAAAAGGTCTTGGTGCGTTGACCGAGGAAATTGAGCGTGTCAAACGTTTTGGATTTACAGCACCGGAACTGGAACGTGCAAAAAA
>JACMKG010000016.1 GCA_014380255.1 Prolixibacteraceae bacterium
GAAGTTAACGCCTATGCGAATTACCCGGGAGTAAAATCCTGCAGCTATCATCTTATCCGAATGATGATCTAATCATTTATCGCCAGCTTCATCATTATTTCAATTCAAATTTACTGTTAAAGTTACCAGTTTCTTCAATCTGGCAATGTGAGTTAATTTAAACCACAGAGAAGTATATCTCCTGTTTCACAGGTTCTTCGCCAACGAATCATCCCTTACCGGATCAATTACAAAATACAATGGATAAAATTGAATGCCAGCCAAAGGCAAAAAACCAGGCATTGCCACAAAGGCTATGTCAAGCCTATAATAACTCTATATTGAGGCTATGTTTTGAATTTGTCTGATAGCCTCAGCATAGACCTGACATAGAGTTAACATAGACTTCCTGTCCATAGTATCTCATTTATAGAAAAATAGTAAAGGTTGAAGTTATCACTGGATCAAGCCTCTTTTTAACATCGGGTTCAAACAACATCTGGATAAACGCCCTCCCTTATTGACATTTTCCTTACTATCATTTTTAATTTTTTTCTTTTCAGTTTGGTTCCCCCTTAAAACAGGGTAGGGGAGTCGCCGTAATGAATCCTGCCCAAATGTTTGTAAGCCAGCTCTGTTACTTCCCTTCCGCGGGGAGTGCGTTTTAAAAAGCCTTCCATGATCAGAAACGGCTCGTATACTTCTTCAATGGTTCCGGTATCT
Source organism: Prolixibacteraceae bacterium (assembly GCA_014380255.1). The sequence goes on from JACMKG010000016.1 coordinate 703, forward strand.
TCACCTACTGCGGTGGCAATGGTGGAAAGTCCTACGGGTCCGCCTTTGAATTTATCGATGATGGTTACAAGGATTTTATTATCCATCTCATCCAGTCCGTATTTATCGATGTTCAGGGCATCCAGGGCATAGAGGGTAATGTCCAGATCAATCTGTCCGTTGCCTTTTACCTGGGCAAAATCCCTTACACGGCGAAGCAGCGCGTTCACGATTCGGGGAGTTCCGCGGCTGCGCGAAGCAATCGAAACGGCAGCCTCTTCATCGATCTTTACATTGAGTATTTGAGCCGATCTTTTGACAATTTTGGTAAGGACGGCTACATCGTAGTACTCCAGGTGCGATTTAATGCCAAAACGAGCCCGAAGGGGCGAGGTTAACAGTCCGGAGCGGGTAGTAGCTCCAATTAAGGTAAAAGGGTTTAATTCGAGCTGTATGGACCGTGCAGAGGGGCCCTTGTCAATCATGATATCAATCTTGTAATCTTCCATGGCCGAATACAGGTATTCTTCCACAATAGGGCTCAGGCGGTGTATTTCATCAATGAACAAAACGGCGTTGGGTTCCAGGTTGGTTAACAGCCCGGCCAGATCACCCGGTTTATCGAGCACAGGACCTGAAGTCAGCTTAAGGGAAACGCCCAGTTCATTGGCAATAATGTTTGACAAGGTGGTTTTACCAAGTCCCGGAGGGCCATGTAGCAGGACATGATCGAGCGCTTCACCGCGCATCTTAGCCGCCTTGACGAAGATCTTCAGGTTTTCAACAATCTTGCTTTGCCCGCTGAAATCTTCAAACTCCAGCGGCCTTAATTGTTTATCTATATCTTTCTCATTCTCTGATTGAGACTCGTCTCTGAAATCAAAATGCTTGTTCATCTTTTGCTTTTAATAGGCCAAAAGTAAGCAAATTAAACATGGATGTTTCAACCCGGGAAAGTATAATCAATCAGAAATTTCAAGTTTGTTGAATATGAGTTTTAGTTTTTCAATCTCAAAAGGCTTGGACATGAATTCATCCATCCCATAGGACAGGCATTTCGTGCGGTCATTGTCCATCGTGTTGGCTGTAAGGGCAATGATCGGGGTTCTTTTATCCGATTTATGAATTTCTTCTATCTCCCGGATCTTTACCGTAGCCTCCAGTCCGTCCATGACAGGCATCATGATATCCATCAGAATAACATCGAATTTATTTTCCTTGAACTGGTCTACAGCCTCCTGCCCATTGTTGGCAATGGTCACCTCATGGTTGAATTTTTTTAGGCTGAACAACACAATACGCTGATTTAAAAGATTATCCTCCACCAATAATATTTTCATCATCTCTCCCATAATAAAGATTTATAACAACGCTATATAGTTTATTCTAAAAAAGCAGAAAAGGTTACCCTCTCATTTTGCATTTTTTCATTATTAATATTTTTTCTAAAGATAAAAGTAAAAAGAATGAATATGTATATATCCTGTTAATATCCTTGATATCTTTTTTGCCAAAAGCTTGTTTTATTTAAAATCGTGTATTTATTTTCTTTTTTACACATTTTATCAACAGGCTAAGAAACTGAATGACAAATGTAATTCAGTTTTAATAACGTTTGTTAGTTGATGAGTGTATTTATAAATAATGGTTTTAAAATAGCCTCTTTTTTGTTCATTTTCGATGCAATTAGTTTTTGTTAATTTTTCTTGTGGAAGTTTAAAAAATATCTAATACAAAAATCAATGAATATCTTTGTCCTATCTTTATAAATTATTACATCAATTTATGAACAGTTAAATTTATTGACTGTTTAAAAGTTGAATTTTTAAGGAATTATAAATGAATGCTTTGTGTAAATGGATAAAAACTATAAACAGTTTGTTGATAAGCTTAATCTTTACATTAAGAAGTTTTACCTTTATCGGTTGATAAGGGGTTTAATGCTTTTTATTCTTCTGCTCATTGTTTATACCGGTAGTGTTGCCACCCTTGAATACTTCAGCTATTTTGACCCTAAAATAAAGCTTGGCATTGCAATCGTAAGTATCCTGATTACCATTTTGATAGCTGTTTATTTTGTTCTTATTCCTTTTATAAAATTACTGGGTCTGGGCAAGTTATTAACATTCTATGATGTGTCAGAGCTGCTGAGCAAGCGTTATCCTGAGATTAAAGACCGGTTGATAAACATTATTGAATTGTCGGGCCAGCATTCTTCCAATTATTCAAATGCATTAACCCAGGCGAGCATCAACCAGAAGATCGAAGAGTTGAAAGTATTTTCATTTAGCGATGCCATACGCCTTAAAGATTTAAAGCCTGTATTTATTGTTTTCATTGGAGTGACTCTTTTCTTTGCCATGGGCTTTATCAGTTTTCCGGATATGTTCCGTGAAAGCTCCGTAAGGCTTATCCGTTATCAGCAACAATTTGAAAAGCCTGCTCCTTTCACTTTCAGTCTTCAGAATACCAACCTGGAAGTGGTCATGGGTGAATCGGTTGAACTGGAATTAAAATGCGAGGGAAAAGAAGTTCCCCAGATGGTGTATGTTAACATTGGAGGAAACGACTTTTTGATGGCCAAGGAAAATGATACCTTTAAGTATACGGTTGAAAACGTGAACAGCAGTTTTCCGTTTTATTTCACTGATAAGAATTACATATCTGAAGATTATAAAATATCTGTTCTGAATAAGCCGTTTATTTCAGGGTTTACCGTCAGTGTGCAGCCACCAACCTACACCGGGTTAAGCGGTGAGACGCTTAATAACATTGGGGATTTAAAGATTGCCTCGGGAACCAATATCACCTGGAAATTCAATACAGTGGATACCGACAGCCTTGAAATCATTTTTAATGACAGCATCAAAATCAAAGGAAGTAGGGATGGATCGGTATTTGAATTGAAAAAGACTTTTTTCAGCAATGCGGAGTATCGTATCGCTATCCGTAATTCAAGGTTGAGTGAGCAGAACAGTTTGGTTTATAAAGTTCAGATTGTTCCCGACCTGTTCCCTGAAATTGCCGTGGTCCAGGTGCGCGATACCCTGGACTTTAGAAGATTTCATTTCAAAGGAAACATCGCTGACGATTACGGATTTCATCGGCTGGCTTTTAATATAAGCGTGGAAGGAAAGGATAGCGTGATTAACATCCCGGTTACTCCTTCTTTTTTAAACCAGGACTTTTATTACTCCTTTGATTTTTCTTCAGTAAAAGAGATGGGTAAATCCTTTAAATATTTCTTCTCGGTTTACGACAATGACTTTATCAATCATTTTAAACGTTCGATTAGTGAAACGTTTACTTTCACTTTCCCCGATTACCAGGAAATAGTTTCCAAAGAAAATGCTGATATGAATTCCATGGATCAGTTGCTTCAGAAAAGCTCCAAATTAACAGAGGAGATTCAGCAGGAATTTGAAAACTTCAAGAGGAAACAAATCACTTCCAACCTATCTGACTGGGAAAAGTTCCAGGCTGTAAAAGATATTGTGAATAAGAAAAACGAACTGGAAAATGTGCTGGAACAAATTGCTCAGCAAAACAAGGATGCTACCAATTTTCTTAATTCTTTTTCTGAAGAGAAGCAGGATATTCTAAAAAAGCAAGAGCAGATCGACAACCTGCTGAATGAAGTTTTCAGTGATGAGTTAAAAAAACTCTTTGAGGAATTCAATGAACTGGCCAAGCAATTTGATCCGAAGAAATTTGATCAGTTATCCAAGGAAATGAATACCGGGTTGGAGGATCTTTCCAAGCAGCTGGATAAAAACATGCAGTTGTTAAAAAAACTCAAGGCTGAACAAAAGGTGGAAAGGGTGATTGA
>JACMKG010000102.1 GCA_014380255.1 Prolixibacteraceae bacterium
GGGCAAACATTCCTTTCTCCTTAAACGTGGGTGAATTGTTGCGTGAAGCTTGGGACCGCTACCAATTACCCCTTGCCCTTACCGAAGTTCACATGGCATGTACGCGCGAAGAACAGTTGAGATGGTTTTATGAAACCTATCAAACCTGTATGAAGTTGAAAAAAGAAGGTGTTGACTTTCGCGCCTTAACGGCCTGGTCTTACTTTGGAAGCTTTGACTGGAACTCCCTGCTTTGTGTGAAAAACAATGACTATGAATCGGGCGTCTTTGACATTCGCTCAGGCAAACCCCGTGCGACAGCCTTAGCAGGGATGATTAAATCCATAAACCAAGGCCAGCCTTATAAGAACAATTTACTGGATGTGCCCGGATGGTGGAGACGAAGCGACCGGCTGATTTATAAGCCTGAAAATGAAATACTTTGTGTGCCCAACTCGGTGGCTGAAAATACGGAACCTGCTGTCCCAATTCTCATCGTTGGTGCTACCGGTTCACTGGGCAGCGCTTTTGCCAAAATATGTCATAAAAGGGGCATCATCTATTACCTTTCTGAACGGGGGCAGCTCGATATTGCTTCCGATGTTTCAGTGAGGAAAACCCTTGAAGCAATCAAGCCATGGGCCGTGATTAATGCCGCCGGATTTGCAAGAATTGACGAGGCGGAAGTCTCTACCGAAACCTGTTATCGTGAAAATACGACTGGTCCGGTGCTGCTTGCTGAAATAAGCAAATCAATGGGAATCAAATTCGTGACCTTTTCTACCGACCAGGTCTTTAACGGAGAGAAGCGAAAACCTTATTCGGTTAATGACCAAACACACCCCTTAAACTTTTATGGATTATCCAAGAAAATAGCTGAGGAACAGATTGGGAACATGAATCCTGAATCCCTGATTATCCGAAGCAGCTGTTTCTTTAACCCATGGCATCAAAATGACCGGCTGGGAATGATTCTGCGTTCAGGGTTAAATTCTGACCGCCAGATTTTCCTTCCATCCGATATCATAATGTCCCCTGCTTATATCCCGGATATCGTGAATACGGTTCTCGATCTTTTGATTGATGGAGAATCAGGAATATGGCATCTATCTAACCAGGAAGAAACTACCTTGTGTGATTTTGCCCGGTTAGCGCTTGAAATGGCAGGACTGAATGAAAACATCGTTTCTGCAGTTCCTTCTTCCAAGTTGGATTATGCAGCCCTTAGACCTTCCTATTCTGTTCTTGAAAGTTCAGGTGGGATTACATTACCCTTATTGAATCATGCGTTAACAAATTTTGTTCATGAGTTTTATAAAGAGCCTTCATTTCAGGTCATGAACCAGTCAACTCTTTAATATTATAACTATATGATGAAAAAATTTATGTTCTCAACAGGCATTGAGAACAGCTACCCAACCATAGAATTACCCGACGGCACCACCAAGCGTGTCGATGAAATGGAAAAGACCAACCATTATAAATTGTGGGAAACAGATTTCAGGCTTACCAAGGAAATTGGAATTGAATTTCTGAGGTATGGTCCACCTTATTATTCGACTCACCTGGCCCATGGAAAATACGACTGGAGTTTCGCCGATGAAACATTCGAGGCCATGCGGGAAATGGGAATTGTTCCCATTGTCGACCTTTGCCATTTCGGCGTTCCTGACTGGATGGGCAATTTCCAGAATCCTGATTTTCCCAAACTCTTTAAGGAGTATGCCGTTGCCTTTGCCAAGCGTTTTCCTTGGTGCAGGCTGTACACTCCCATCAATGAAATATTCATTGCAGCCTCTTTCTCTGCTCAGTACGGGTGGTGGAACGAAAGGTTATCGGGAGATAAATATTTTGTAACAGCCCTTAAGAACCTGTGCAAGGCCAATATCCTGGCTACCCAGGGAATCCTGCGGGAACAGCCCTCTGCGGTGTTTATTCAAAGCGAATCGGCCGAATACTTCCATCCCGAAGATCCTTCGTGTATGCACCTTTCCAAAGTGCTGAATGAAAAGCGTTTCCTCTCACTTGACCTCATCTATGGAACTCCCATCTCGGTACCTATGTACGAGTTTCTGCTTCATAACGGTATGACCAAGGATGAATACAACTGGTTTATGAACAATGCCAGCAAGAACCGCTGTATCATGGGAAACGATTATTATATCACCAACGAACACCTTGTAAGGGCCGATGGCTCTACACTGGCTTCCGGTGAAATATTCGGTTACGCTGTCATCACTCATCAGTATTTCAGAAGGTATAATCTGCCTGTTATGCATACGGAGACCAACCTGAAGGAACCACTTTCGGTTGAATGGCTGAAAAAACAATGGACCAATGCTTACCAGCTTAGGCAGGACGGCGTCCCATTGCTCGGATTCACATGGTATAGCCTTATTGACCAAGTCGACTGGGATTCGGCCCTTCGTGAAGATAATGGGAATATTAATGCCCTGGGCCTCTATGATATGGATCGAAAGATAAGACCTGCCGGTAAAGCCTTTAAGAAGATCATCGAACAATGGGCCCCGGTACTGGATAAAGAACCTTTCGGTTTACAGCTTTACTAGAAATTTAATAAAAAGGCCGGTTAAGCATAAGCTTAACCGGCCTTTTTATTAAATAATTATCATCCTCCAATTAATTGTCAGCCAAGGTTATGTGGCAGGATGCTGTTTGAAAAGTAAAACTTATTCCAGACTTCTTAGCCTCAGTCGTTTAGTCCTTAACGGATATTAATATCGTATTCCATCCTGGTCATGATGCCTTTTTGCTGCATCAGGGTGCGCAATTGCTCATAGTGTTTGTAATTCTCACCCAGTTCATCTTTGATAAAGCTGGCCTTGGCCGATTCCGAGAACCCTTTCATCAGTTCCTGAAACGCATCTTTTTGTTTGGGAAGGTTGACAATGCGGTAATTGTCGAGCTTGGCCATTTCCTTTGCCAAATTAATGGCATCGGTCAGCCCGCCGTAAGCATCAACCAGCTTGATTTCTTTGGCATTGGGAGCTGCCCATACACGGCCTTCCCCAATGGCATCAACGGCTGCAACCTCCATATTTCTTCCTTCTGCTACCCTGGCAATAAATGTTTTGTAGCCCTCTTCAATGGTCGACTGCATCAAATCACGTTCAAAGGCAGTCATGGGGCGTGTGAGTGAAATCATGTCCGAGTGATCATTGGTAGTTACCACATCCTGCGTGATGCCAAGCTTGTCTTGCATTAGGCCTTGTATATTGGGAATCATCCCGAAGATACCGATCGAGCCGGTAATGGTGGTCCGGTCGGCCAGGATAGTATCAGCAGCAGCTGCGATGTAATAACCGCCCGAAGCAGCGACGTCTCCCATGGATGCGATCACCGGTTTAGTCTGGGCAGCCAGTTTTACCTCACGCCAGATGACTTCCGAGCCATAAGCGCTTCCACCGGGTGAGTTGATACGCAGCACGATGGCCTTGATGGATGAGTCGCGGCGAGCTTCCCGGATAGACCTGGACAGCTCTTCCGACTGGATTCCCTCGCCCGAGACATCGGCATCAATGCTTCCCGAGGCATAGATCACGGCAATCTTATCGCGTGCCAGTCCTTTGTGCTCGCGCTGCTCGGGTACCTTTGCATATTTAGGGATCTCAACAGCGTTGATATCATCTTTTTCATCGGTCGATGTAAGCTTTTTCAGATCATCAATCACCTGGTCTTTGTATTTAAGGCCATCCACCAGTTTCTTTTCCAACGCAAAATCTGCCCTGCGGAACGAGGCCACTGAGTCGGCAATCGTATTTAGTTGCTCAATGCTAAGTTTTCTTGACTCTGATATATCGGCCAATAATTCATTCCAGATGCTATTCAGATAAGTCTCTGTCTGAAGGCGGTTCTCATCACTCATTTTTTCCAGCAGGAAAGGTTCAACAGCAGCCTTGAATTTCCCGTGACGCACAATCTGCACCTCTACACCCAGCTTTTCAAGTCCTTTTTTGTAGAAGCTCCGCTCGCCGCCAAGACCCCTGAAATCAACCATCCCCTGAGGATTCATCATCACAGAATCGGCCACCGTGATCAGGTAATAAGCTTTCTGACTGATGTTTTCACCATAGGCATAGATAAACTTACCCGAAGTCTTGAAATCTTTCAGGGCAGCCCTTATCTCTTCTACAGTAGCCAAGCCGGCATAAA
>JACMKG010000103.1 GCA_014380255.1 Prolixibacteraceae bacterium
TCGGGGGAACGAATGATACGCCTTTAGTGATAAACTCAGGTATTAAGATCGGCTTGCTGTTTTAAGAAACAAGTTAGGACCGGAAGAACGAAGGATCACAAATATGCAAAGGACTGAGGGATTGAATGACTGAAGGACTGGGTGTTGTTGTTATTTGTGTTCTTTTTCAAATAAATGCTGATGTATATTTCACAGGAAAGTAAGGCCAACGGGTTAAAATTTATCCACCCATAAATGATCCGAAAGCTGAGGGTTTCTGAAAATAGATAGGGGATAGCAACGAATGTTGTTATCCCTTTATTTACAATTAGACGATTTACAATTTACAATTTCAGCAATGCACATCAGCAATTGAACTATTATCCGGTTTCCACTTCTCCTTTTGCCTTGTTTTCCCCGTTCCGCGGGTTGCGCCCACGGTTAATAACATTCGACTCCTTCAGAGTCGGCGCTCCTGTCTCCCTTTTACTTTTTACTTTTTCCTTTTTCCTTTTGTCTTTGTCCTTTGAAGCAAAAAAAAACGGATATCCAATGAATTCATGGATATCCGTTCTTTATAAGATTTTAACTGTCTTTGCTTTTTTAATGCACAAAGGAGAAGAGTCTGTTCCAGCGTATCTTGTTATAGAAAGGCTCATCTTTGTCGAGTGAGAGCCAGATAAACACTGCTTTACCAACCACATGATCTTCGGGTACAAAGCCCCAGTAGCGTGAGTCGGCCGAGTTATGACGGTTATCGCCCATCATCCAGTAATAGTCCATTTTGAAGGTATAGCTGGTAGCAGGAGTGCCGTTGATGGTGATAGTTCCGTCGGTAACTTTCAGGTCATTTTCTTCATACAGGTCGATGATTCGTTCGTACAGGGGCAGGTTCTCCAGGGTCAACTGTACTGTCTGTCCTTTTTTAGGAATTTCAAGAGGGCCGAAGTTGTCCACATTCCACTGGTAGTTCTGGCTAAAGGGGAAGATGGCCTTGTCCCAGTTGGCAGCAGGTACCAGGGTACGCTGTACGGAAGTTACATTTTTCATCTCCTTCAGTTTCTGTTCGTTGACCTGGGTGAGAGGGAACAGATACTGGGTGTTGGAATACATGTGACGGTCGTCTTCCGATATTTTCATTTCGCCAAGGGTGCGTTTGTTAAGGGCTGTCCCGTTGGTAGTAACCACGTTGTCGTACTGAACGCCGGGGAAATGAGTCTGTTCCTTGCCGTTTACAAACAGCTGACCCATCTTGTATTCGAGCACATCACCAGGTATACCCACGCAGCGCTTGATATAGTTCTCACGTTTATCGACCGGGCGGGAAATGATTTCACCAAAGGTTTCCTTTTCACTCCAGACGCGCTCACGTCCATATTCACGGATGAGCTGGTAATAGCTTTGATTGGGCACTTTAAGGGCCACGGTATCACCTTCCGGGAAGTTGAACACTACCACATCGTTGTTTTTCACCTTAGAGGTGCCTGCAATGCGTTTATAGGGCCTTTTGATCCATTCGACATACGATTTCTGCGTAGTGGAGAAAGGCATGGTATGGTGCACAAAAGGAAACGACAGGGGAGTATTGGGCATCTTGGGGCCGTAGGAAGTCTTGCTCACAAAGAGGTAGTCGCCAATAAGCATCGATTTCTCCATCGAGGAAGTGGGGATGGTATAAGCTTCGATAAAAAACATGCGGATAAAGGTAGCTGCTATCACGGCAAAGATGATGGCATCGACCCATTCAACCACTTTGGTTTGTTTGCCATCGGGGGTGTTTCTTTTTTTCCAGAAAGCCCAGTGCACTTTCTTGGTAATATAAATGTCGAAGATGACTGCCAGGCCTATCAGCCACCAGTAATTCTCAATCCAAAGTACCCACAGTAAATAAATGAGTGCTGCAACCGCAAATTTGAACCATCTATTGGCCATTATTTCTTTCATCGTATTTTGTTTATTATATGTTTAGCAAATCGTTCATGTTTAATACTCCTTTTTTGCCTTGGGAGAATTCGGCTGCCAGAACAGCACCAAAGGCAAACCCTTTGCGGCTTTTGGCACGGTGGGAAATCTGTATGGTATCGACTTCAGAGTCGTAATTGATGATATGAGTTCCCGGCACTTCGCCTGTACGCTGGGAGATGATTCCCAGTTCCTGGCTGTTGTCGGTGGTGTTGTTGACCCAAGTGGTGAGGGAAGGGATATTCTCCAGGATACCTTCGGCCAAGGTGATAGCTGTTCCGCTGGGGGCATCCAGTTTCTGGGTATGATGAATCTCTTCCATTTCTACTTTATACTCTGGGCGGTTGGCCATCAAGGCAGCCAGCTTCTTGTTCAGGGCAAAGAAAATATTGACTCCCAGACTGAAATTGGAGGCGTAGAAGAACGTGCCGTCCAGCTTTTGACAGGTCTGTGTCACTTCCTCCAGGCGATCGAGCCAACCGGTAGTGCCGGAGACAACAGGGATTCCTGCTTCAAAGCAAAGCCGATAATTGGCGACTGCTGAGGATGGAATGGTAAATTCAATGGCTACATCCGCTTGTTGTAAGTTCCGGATGGTAAGGTCTTCCGGATTGGTGATATCAATTTTAAGTACAATTTCATGTCCACGGTCAAGAGCGATCTTCTCAATCTCCTTACCCATTTTTCCGTAACCGATTAATGCAATCTTCATGCGTTGGTATTCTTAAATTTTGGTCAACAAAGATATAAATTCAACATTAATAACCTGAAGGAAAAAACAAGGTAAAAGGAACAAGTCAAAAGTCAAAAGTATTTACAATTAGACGATTTTAACGATTTACAATTAGACGATTTACAATTTACTATTTCCGCATTGAACATCAACTATCCAAGCATCCAACCATTCAATATTTCCCTTCTCCTTTTACTTTTGCCTTTTTACTTTTGCCTTTTGCCTTGTATTCCTTAAATTTGTAATCAAATCAATCTATAGGTATGCGGTTATTGGGAATTGATACACTTTTAAGTATAAAAAAATGTTAAAGTTAGTGGCAACGGATCTGGATGGTACCTTTTTGAGAAATGACAAGTCGATATCGAAGGAAAACCTCGATGCCTTGGAAGCGCTTGGCGAACGGGGAATCCTGCGGGTGGTTGCCACGGGCAGAAACCTGATGAAGACGCGTGAAGTGATTGCAGGGCATATCCCGTTTGATTACATTGTCTTTTCATCAGGGGCCGGTGTTTACGACTGCAAGAATGATCGAATCTTGTTCTTCCGTAACATCAGCAAGCCCACTGTTCAGCAGCTTTCCGATTTCCTGATGGCCAAGGATCTGAATTTCCATCTCTTTAAACCGGTGCCCGGCAATCACGAGTGCTGGTATTACCGTGGAAGTGTTTACTGCTCTGAATTTGAGGCTTATTCTGGTTTCCAGCAGGCACATTCGGAACCCCTGCCTTTGGGTGAACCACTGGATGTCGAAGCCTGTCAGTTTTTGGTGCTGTTTCCCAATGATGTGGAGCTTTTCAGGAAGATGAAAGAAGAGATTGAATCGTCTTTTCCCGAGGTGAGGGTAGTAAGGGCCAGTTCTCCCCTGGAGACTGGCTACATATGGATGGAGATCTTTCATCCGGCCGTTTCCAAGGGCAACGGGGTGAAGTTTCTGTGCGATACCCTGCAGATAGACCACGAATGCACCCTGGGGATAGGCAATGATTTCAACGATCTGGATCTGCTCGAGTTTACCCGTTATTCGTATATGGTTGAAAACAGTCCGCAGGAACTAAAGGATCGCTTTTTGCTGACACGCTCCAACGAAGAAAGCGCCTTTGCCTGGGCAGTGGGGGAGCATTTGGAAGGTTAAAAAGTTTGAAGAGTTTGAAGGGTTAAAAGAGTTTGAAAGGGTTGGGTGGTTAGATGGTTGGATGGTTGGAATGCATTGAGCAAGCGTAGGATGGGTCCTGCGATTTCCAATCGCGGCAGTAGTAATGGGACTCAAAGCAGGTGTCTCTGGAGAAACATACTACTTAATCCTCCATTTATATCCAATCTTCCATATATGGTGCAGGAATATGGGTTGTTAATAAGTTAGTGATTTGTTCATCAATCATCCCTTTGATCGGTGGCCATCCACGCTTGAAGGCGTAGCCGCGATTGGAAATCGCAGGACCCATCTTGCACATGCTCCATGCTTTCCAACCATCTAACCATCTAACCATCTAACTCTTTTAACTCTTCAAACTTTTCAAACCATCAAACAATCAAACAATCTAGCCATCAAACAATCTAGCCATCAAACCATCAAACCATCAAACCCTTCCAACTCTTCAAACCTTTTCAACCCTTCCAACCTTTCAACCCTTTTCAACCCCTTCCAACCTTTTTTAGCATTTCCTCTGCTATCATCATCTGGTCCGGTTTTCCAAGATCCATCCAGAGGGTGGAGGAGTCGATATAGCCCTGTATTTTTTCAGTCTGTGCCAGTCGCAGGTAAAGGTCCATGATGGGGAATTTGCCTGTTTCGGTGATGAGGTTAAAGA
>JACMKG010000104.1 GCA_014380255.1 Prolixibacteraceae bacterium
ACACAGAGTTCAACTAGTGTATGGCAAGGCTCTGTGAAACTCTGTGAGTCTCTGTGAAACTCTGTGTAACCAAATTAAATATCAATAATAGTGGATGGCTAAATGATAACATTATTTATTTTGGTAATCAACTGATTAGCAGCATATAACAAAACGAAGTTAACGCCTATGCGAATTACTCGGGAGCAAAACTATGCCATTATCATCTTACATCGCCTCTGATCGTAGTATCTCCTGCCAGAAGCTAGCTGCCAGTCGCCCTTTTTAGCTAGTTTTTTTCTATTCAAGCTGCCAAATTCTTGTAACTATCAACTTCCGTTATTTAGTTAATCCCTTTTCTGTTCGAGGATTCCCTGATGATCAGTTCAGTGGGTAAAACGATCGTTTGATAGTTAGCTTCCCTGGATTCAATCTGGCGGATAAGCAACTGGGCTGCTTTTTGCCCCATTTCAAAACCGGGCTGAGCAATGGTTGAAATTGAAGGGGAGACAACCTTCGAGAAAGGCTCATTGCTAAATCCCACAATACCCATTTGCTGAGGAATTTTAATTCCTTTATCGCGTAAGTAAATCATGGAACTTAGAGCGGTAGTATCATTTCCGCAAAATAGGGCATCCGGCGGGTTGGGCAGGCTCATCAGTTGCTCAATGGCCTTTATGCCTTCTTCACTGGTCAGGGTATTAATAATTACCAGGCTTTCATCATAGGCAATGTTATTTTCTTTCAATGCCTGCATGTAGCCTCTTTTGCGGTCAAGATAGGTCATAAGGTTCAGGTTGCCTGCCAAATGGGCTATTCGCTGATACCCCTGTTCAATCAGGTGCTGGGTTACCCGAAAGCCTCCTGTGAAATCATCGACCACTATTTTGTCGGTTTCAATTTCAGGAACCGCCCTGTCAAAGAATACCAACGGGATATTTTTCTTACTGAAAAGCTTCAGGTGATCAAAAGTGTCCGACTGCATGGCAATGGAAATGATCAATCCGTCCACACGGTTTGAAAACATGGATTGTACAATGCTGATTTCCTTGGCTGCCTGGTCATTCGACTGTGAAATAACAACATTATACCCCGCTTTAAAGGCAATATCTTCAATACCACTGATAACGGATGAGAAAAAATGGCGGTTTATAAGAGGGACCACGATGCCTATGGTATTTGATTTCTTATTTCGAAGGTTAGAAGCCAACGTATTGGGACGATAGCCCAGCCTTTCAGCTTCAGCTTTGATCTTTTCCTTTGTCTTCAGGCTGATGCGTGGATGGTTATTTAAAGCTCTGGACACTGTGGAAGCTGAGATGTTCAATTCCCTGGCAATGTCGTGAATGGTTGGTTCTGTAGGTTTGGTCATTATAAAATGAATAGTGTGGTGCAAAGATGCTAATTATTTTATTTTTTACATTCATTTGAAAATAAAATGCAATCGATTGCGCTTTTACCAAATATCTTTTATCTTTGTACGTGTCTTTAATTCTGAATTTTCGTTCAGTAAATTATATATTTAAACCTTTATCCTATAAATTCAACTTAAAAACTGAATACCATGTCTATAAGCTATGAAGAACGCTATGCCTCGCACCCCCAGGATGCCAAAAAGTATGATACCCAACAGTTACGTGAAAATTTCCTGATCGAAAAAGTGATGGAAGAGGATCATATCCATCTGGTTTATTCTCATTACGACCGATATATTGCTGGGGGTGCCGTACCTACTCACTCTCCCCTTGAATTAACTGCCATTGATCCGATGAAAGCTCCTTACTTCTGCGATCGCCGCGAACTGGGTATTATTAATGTAGGAGCCAAAGGATCTGTGGTAGTGGATGGCACTGAACATGCACTTGACTTTAAGGAAGCGCTCTATGTGGGAAAAGGCTCCAAACAGATCATATTTAAGTCAGATAGTGGTACTCAGCCTGCACGTTTTTACCTGAATTCAACGCCCGCCCACAAGGAATTGCCTACAAGGCGTATCACCCTTAAAGATGCCAATGTATTACAAATGGGATCACAGCAAACTTCCAACGAGCGTCAGATTAATCAACTGTTGATAAGTAAGGTGATTGAAACCTGCCAGTTGCAAATGGGAATGACCGAACTGCGCCCCGGAAGTGTATGGAATACCATGCCGGCTCATACGCACAGTCGCCGCATGGAGGTATATTTCTATTTCAATATTCCTGAAGGACAGGCTGTATGTCATTTTATGGGTCAACCCAATGAAACACGTCATATATGGATGGGCAATGAGCAGGCCGTGATATCACCCAACTGGTCTATCCATTCAGCAGCAGGTACTGCCAACTATATTTTTATTTGGGGAATGGCTGGTGAAAATATGGACTACACCGACATGGATGTCGTTCAGCCCACAGAATTAAGATAACGACCACCCAGTTGCACAGGATACCTAAACCAACTAACCCATGAACCGAAGAAGTTCGTTTAAATACCTTACACTTTTAGGCCTGATGCCCATTGCGGGAAAGCTGAATGCGTCTACTGCAGTTGCATCTGCTGAAATTCCCAACCGTAAATATTGGGTAGATGTGCTTGTACGAATTGCAACTCCTTTGCTCGAATCGCTCAGTAAAGGCGAGCTTAAGAAAAATATGCCTGTTGAATGCAAACCAGGCATGGAGGCCAACCGCCGTAAGGTGACCTACCTTGAAGCATTCGGCCGTTTAATGGCAGGCATGGCTCCATGGCTGGCATTGGGACCAGATGAGACTCAGGAAGGGCAGCTGCGTAAGAAATTTATTCTCCTGGCACAGAAAAGCATGAAGATGGCTGTTGATCCTCAATCACCTGACTTTATGAATTTCAATGATGGTGGCCAACCCCTGGTGGATGCCGCTTTCCTGGCTCATGCTATCTTGCGCGCCCCCAATGTGTTATGGGAGCCACTGGATAATACCACCAAACAGCATTTGGTTACGGCCATGAAAAGCAGCAGGGTCATTATCCCGGGATACAACAACTGGCTCCTGTTCAGTGCTATGGTTGAGGCTTTTCTGATGTTTGCCGGCGAGCCATTCGACGAGATGAGAATAGAAATTGCTATCAAAAAACACATGGATTGGTATAAAGGCGACGGAGTGTATGGCGATGGCGAAGATTTCCATTGGGACTATTACAACAGCTTTGTCATTCAGCCCATGCTGGTTGATATTTTGGAACAACTGGTTAAACGTGGCAACAAGTATGCCAAGACCTTTGAAACAGTGCTGGTACGCGCTAAACGTTATGCTTCGATACAAGAACGACTAATTTCCCCTGAAGGAACATTTCCTCCCATCGGTCGCTCATTGCCTTATCGTTTCGGAGCTTTCCAGTTGTTGGCGCAAATGTCGCTGCAGCATCGTCTGCCCGATGACATAAAACCTGCCCAGGTGCGTTCTGCTCTGTCTGCCGTTATTCAGCGTATGATTGAAGCTCCCGGCGTATTTGATTCCAACGGATGGCTGACTATTGGTTTTTACGGCCATCAACCCGATATTGCTGAATCATACCTTTCAACAGGCAGCATGTATCTGTGTTCGGTAGGCTTGCTTCCTTTAGGATTGCCTGCCAGAGATCCTTTCTGGTCGGATGCACCGCTGGATTGGACAGCTAAAAAAATATGGAGTGGCCAGGATTTTCCTGCCGACCATGCTATTAATGTATAATGGGAAAATTCTCTATAAATAAAACAATTATGAACGATTTATTTGATTTGTCTGGTAAAGTTGCCCTTATTACAGGTGGAACACATGGCATAGGGATGGCTATCGGAAAAGTCCTCGGGCAGGCCGGTGCCAAAATCTGTATCAATGATCTCAGCGCAGAGAGACTGGAAGCCTGTAAAGCTGATTATGCAGCGGCAGGTATCGATGCATTTACCCTTGTTTTTGATGTAACCAACGAAGCGGATGTCGACCGGGGTATTTCCGTCATCGAGCAGGAAGTGGGTTCGGTTGATATTCTTGTCAACAATGCCGGTATCATTAAACGCATTCCTATACTGGATATGCCTGTTGCTGATTTTAAACAGGTGCTGGAAGTTGACCTGGTGGCTCCCCTGATTGTTTCCAAAAGGGTGGCGCCTTCCATGATCGCCAGAAGAAGCGGTAAGATCATCAACATGTGTTCGATGATGAGCGTTTACGGGCGTAATTCAGTATCTGCCTATGCCTCTGCAAAGGGCGGCCTGAAACTCCTTACGGCCAACATGTGCTGCGAATGGGCCAAATACAATGTCCAGATTAACGGCATTGGACCCGGTTACATCGCTACTTCCCAGACGGCTGACATACGCCTGAATGCCCATCCTTTCAACGACCTGGTAATGACCCGTACGCCTGCAGGGCGCTGGGGAGAACCCGAAGATGTTGGTAACGCGGCCCTTTTCCTGGCTTCCAAAGCAAGTGATTTTGTAAACGGCCATGTATTATACGTTGATGGAGGAATTTTAGCCAATTTTGGATATGTGAAAGGCGAAAATGATTTACCACTATGAGAAAAGCATTGTTTATTAGCACAGTAATCCTGGTAGGATTCTCTGCATGCACGAAAAAGAACGTGTTGAAGCTTACCAATCCACTTCCTGTTGAACGTCCGGATGAAACAATTATCCTAAACCGTGCCGACCTGGAAAAGAAGATTGGTCAGATCCCTGAAGGCTTTGCTCCCACACTGAAGCTAAACGGGCAGCATATACCTTCACAGGCCGACGATCTGGACAAAGATGGGCAATGGGATGAGCTGGCCTTTAACGTAGGTTTTAAAGCCTCTGAAACCATTTCTTTGGAAGTTGAAAATGTCCATACTTCGAATTATCCTGAATTTGAAAAACGCACCAACGTGCGTCTAGGAATTCATCAGGCTGACGGATCCTATCCTGAAGTGGATCAATACAAAGCGTTGGCGATCACCGACAGCTTTAAGATCATTGCCCAGGGTGAGGGTGTAAGTTGGGAAAATGATAAGATGGCATTCCGTAACTACTTCGACCGCCGCAATGTGAAAGACCTGTTTGGCAAGCTTAAACCGGGCATGATCATCGACAAGGTTCATACTGCTGAAATACCCGATTACCATAAACTGTCGGATTGGGGAATGGATATTCTTCACTGCGGAAGTTCGGTAGGCTCTGGCGGGTTGGCTTTGCTGGAAGAAGATTCACTTCACCGGCTCGGTTCAACCGACAGCTTTGTGTACGAGAAAGTAATTGAAGGGCCTGTGCGCTCCATGTTCGACCTGAAATATGAAGGTTGGCATGTAGGTGATCAGAACCTGTCAGCCGTTGAACGAATTTCGATTTATCCCGGTAAATACTGGTTCCAGTCGGATGTAACCGTTTCAGGCATCAACAATCAAAAGCAGATAGTTACGGGTATTGTGACCAGCCAGCTGAAAAACCAGCCTGTTGATTTTGTGGCAAATACTGATTTTCGTGCTATTGCCACCCTGGATGCCCAGTCATTAAACAAGGATGAGCTGGGTATGGCGGTGCTTCTAAAGAATGATGAAGTAACCAAAGTGGCCCGCACCACGGATATTGACTTCTACAGCCTTGGTTATAAAACGGTGGATGAGAAAAAATTCAGCAATGTTATTTCTCAGACCTATTACGTAGCCCAGAAAATTGATGCGGATAAACCTGCCCGTCATTATTTCTTTGCCGTATGGGGCCTTGAAAATGAAAAGTGGAAGAGTATGGATAATTTCAAATCCTATATTTCGGCAGAAGCTGAATTGCTGAGCCATCCTATAGTTATTCAATAATTCGTATTCGGTTCTAAAAATGTTTATAGGATAAATCATATAAGTGAGTGGTAGATAATAAACGGATTTTGACCCTGAGAACCAGGGATTGAAATCCGTTTTTTTTGTTACCCCTGCTTAGTTCTGCCTTTTTCATTAATTAATTAAAGTTGGTAGCTGCATACTGACCTCTGATCACTTTTTCATACCTTCGCCTTCCAATATTTCCCCTTAATCCGTTTACGCTCCATGCTTCTCTTTAGGGCTGTAAATGAACCTGCTATAACCGTAAGCTCTATATTAACTCTATATTGAGTCTATAATGGGGCTGACTTCAATTTCAAAATTATAGACCAGACATAGGCCTAATATAGAGTTAATATAGAGTTAGTGGCTATACCAGGTTATTTTTTTGGATCAATCTTAAAACACGGTGGATAGAATAGGAGGTTTCATCTATTTTGGATGTTTTCAGATTCTAAAAGTGAATCTGCCTGCAATTCGTACCCTTATTGGTTAATCGCCCTTAATAGCAGATCATACACCCGCAGATTCCACCCTTATCACCCTTCTCAAAATCTACGATTTAAAATAAGTGTGATAAGGGCGGTGGTCATGAGGGTTCATCCGAGCTACTAAGTCTTCCACGGTCTTGTAACCAAACATCAAAATAAATAACCTGATGAGTTGAAATGCTTTCAAGGTAAGTATCACCGCTAACGCGGCTTTGGGTGTGTAACTTGCCATTCTACCATACTACGACCGCTAACGCGGCTATTCAGGTGCGTAGCAATGACAAGTGAGAAGAACTTGTATTTGTTAAATAGTAGGGTTTTGCAGAAAATAAGGGCTTTTTAATTGAGCATTTCTTGCTACAGGAAATCCAATAATTATTAACCCAATAAGCCTTTAGGATGAATATTATCCACCGTGTTTATACTTGGTCCAGTACAGTTTGTTTTTCAAAAACAGTTGCAAAAATGGTAGCATTGAGTTAAATCGATTTCATGTCAACTGTCTTTTGAACATTGTATACAAAATAATGGGATCAAATCCATTGTTTAACAAATAATAGTGTCTATATTTAAACGTCCAATTGAAAGCCATTTGCTGGGAGTAATCCTTTCTATCAGCCAATGGTTAACCTAACAAAACTCACTCTGCATGACAACAAACAAAATTTGGCTGTCGATGGCCTTGGTAGTGCTTCTTTGCAATTCTGCCTGCCAGAAGAAAGATAATAGCCTTATCCGTTTTGTTAATCCTTTGATAGGAACAGGTAAGTCAGCCAGCATGACTGGAACTTCTTATGATCAGGGCCCAAACGCCTGGGGACAGGTTATCCCGGCTGTTTCAACGCCCTTTGGAATGACTCAGTGGACTCCTCAGACCAACGATACGGAAAATAAATGTGTCGCTCCTTATTATTATGACGGAAAGAGATTACAGGGATTCCGTGGCACCCATTGGCTGGGCGGTTCATGTACACAGGATTACGGAAGCTTTACCATTATGCCCATAACGGGTTATTTACGGACCTTTGCCACCGAGCGGGCCACTACCTTTATGCACGAGAATGAAATCTCAACACCTGCCTATTATGCCTGTATGCTGGAAGCTTATACGACTTATGTTGAGATGACGGGAACAGCACGTTCGGGCTTTTTTAAGTTCTCCTACCTGAAAAAGGATCATGCCAAGATTTTGGTTACTCCTAATAGTGATCAGGGACAGGGCTATATAAAAGTTGACCCTGACAAACAGGAGATTTACGGCTACAACCCGGTCTTTCGTGTGGATGGAGAACCTGCTGAGCCTGCCGGTTTTAACGGTTATTTCGTGATCCGGTTTAATCAGCCTTTCACTAGTTATGGGTGTTATTTTCAAATGGAAGACCATAAAGGTCAGAAGGAAATTTCGGGAAAACCTGATATAGGCGGTTATGCGGCCTTTGATATTCAGGCCAATGCGGTTATCCTGGCAAAGGTGGGCACTTCTTTTACCAGCATAGAAGCCGCGCGGGCTAACCTTGAGGCAGAAATACCCCATTGGGACTTTTTAAAGACCAAAGCAGAAACGGAAAAGGTGTGGAATGAAACACTTTCAGCCATTCAGATAAAAGCTGAGAAGCCTGAAGATTATACAGGATTCTACACAGCACTGTATCATTCACTTCTGTACCCGCGCACTTTCAGCGATGTAGACGGTTCATATCCAGCCTTTAATGATAATAAACAGATCCTGAAAGTTGAAAAAGGACATGTTTATTACGATGATTTTCTTTTGGGAAGCACACACCGGGCACAGCTTCCGCTGGTGAGCCTGATTGCCCCGGCTAAGTATGAAGATATGATGAAATCGCTTGTTCTGAAAGCCGAACAGGGTGGGCATATGCCTGTTTTGCCTCTTCGTAACTGTTACAATACGGATAGGAGCGGGGCGTATGCTGTCACGGCCCTTGGAGATGCCTGGCTTAAAGGATTTGATATCAACATTGATAAAGCTTATCCACTGATGCGAAAGTATGCACTTGAGATGGTTATGGCCGATGACAATGAAAAAAGCAAAGAAAGCATGGCCGCAGAATCCGGGCTTGAAAACACTTCTGTTCTCAATGTCGACAGTATGAATAGAGCAGCCAGGGAAGATGCAGCGCATATGCTTAGCGGCCAGTTTGCCGTAA
>JACMKG010000105.1 GCA_014380255.1 Prolixibacteraceae bacterium
CCGCACGTGCACCTAAATACATGGAATGGTATGGCGCTTTTGGCTTAATGGTCACGTTGATCTGGCTGTACATGGAAATGCTTCGACTGCTTTCCAAAATAAGCAGCCGCGACTAATTAGACACTTCTTACATAGAATATTCAACAGGGACTTCGGTCCCTGTTTTTGTTTGGTAAAAACTCATCTAGAAATTTCTACATATTTATTTCCCCTTTTAAAGAAAGAATTAATTTAAAAGATAGATAGAATAAAAAAGATATTGTATGTTTGTACTATAAGACTAGTACAATAGTAAAACTATTCAATATGATTAAATTTGTTCTTGATCAGAAAAGTGGAATTCCTTTTTACCGGCAAGTCATCGACCAGATTCGTTTTGGCATTGCCTCTGGAAATCTTTCTGTCGGCGAGCAGCTGCCAACGGTAAGAGCATTGGCTGTGGAGCTAAAAGTGAATCTGAATACGATCGCAAAAGCCTATAAAGAACTTGAAATTCAAAATATCCTGGAAACCCAGCAGGGAACAGGAACTTTTATAAGTTCTACCGACAGCAAATTGTTTGAATCGGAACGCCAGCAGAAACTACAAAGTATTATCCGCGATTTTACTACCATTACCTATAGTTATGGCTTTACAATAGATGATTTAATTGATGAACTTAAAAACCAAAAAAAATGGAAACCAACAAGTATTTAAATCCGATTTCAGTTACATTATTCTTCATTTTGTGTGCAGCATGTATCGTATTATTTGTTTTTCAGATCATAGAAATACCCATTCTTGTGGGTGGAGTCTTATTGTCAATTTTCCTGGCTAAATCAATCCAGATCGCGGATCAATGGGAAAAGGCAGTTGTATTGCGAATGGGTAAATTCACTGGATTAAAAGGACCTGGATTCTTTCTGATCATTCCCATCATTGACCGTGTCGATAAATATATCGATCAGCGTGTTAGAGTTACTGCAATCAAAGCAGAGGAAACCTTAACCAAAGATACGGTTCCGGTTAATGTGGATGCGGTGGTTTACTGGACTGTCTGGGATGTCGAAAAGGCAGCACTTGAAGTTCAGGACTATGAAAATGCCATTGCCTATATCGCCCAAACCGGCTTAAGAGATACCATCGGCAAGCATGAACTATCTGACTTGTTGTCGGATAGAGAGAAGATATCATCAGAACTTCAGACTATCCTTGATGAGCATACTAATCCATGGGGAATTACCTGCCAGAATGTAGGTATTCGGGATATTATCATTCCTAAAAACCTGGCAGATGCCATGAGTAAGCAAGCCCAGGCACAACGTGAACGCCAGGCCCGTGTGATATTGGGAACCGCTGAAACGGAGATTGCAGAGAAGTTTGCAGAAGCCAGTCTTCAGTATATCAATAACCCGGTTGCCCTCCATTTAAGAGGAATGAATATGTTGTTTGAAGGATTGAAAGAAAAAGGATCGATGGTCATTGTTCCAAGTTCGGCATTGGATTCCATGAACTTAGGAGCTATGGGAGGCTTAGTTTCTTTAGCTAAGTCAAATGGGGAGTTAGGTGTTAAAGAAGATATTCTCATCAAATAGTTTTAGTTAAATTTGAATACCTATAAACCCAACAATGAAAACGATCCTTGTCTGTGCTTTTCTGCTGTTGACTTTTATTCCGGATTAGATAAGCATTCCAGAAATCATCTTCCGTGCACGACCCTATTCATTGGAAAAGGAAAGGTTACTGTCATAAACAAATTAATAATATTCAGCAGGGACTTCGGTCCCTGTTTTTGTTTCCCGGCTATTATTGTTACTTTCGGCAGGTCAAATGAAGTAAGCTAAGCATTTTTATGGAAATTATCCAGGTAGTTGATCACTCA
>JACMKG010000506.1 GCA_014380255.1 Prolixibacteraceae bacterium
TATCTCACTATTGGTTATAAATAATTGTAAATTTGATCTATGGCAAAGCAACCTTTGTATACAATTGGGCATGGTAACCGGAAGCCGGAAGATTTTCTGCTGCTGCTGAAAAACTTTGATATAGAATACCTTATTGATGTGCGTTCGCAACCTTATTCGAAATTTAATCCATCCTTTAACACAAAAGACCTGAAGCATTTCCTGGAACAGAACGGCATCCGGTATGTATTTATGGGCGACAGCATTGGAGGCAGGCCAGCCGATCGGTCGTGCTATGACAAGGAAGGAAAAGTTAATTATGAAGAAATGAAAACAAAGGCTTTTTTTCTGGAGGGCATCGAACGGCTCAAAGCTGCTTATCAGAAGGAATTGAACATGGTAATCATGTGCAGCGAGAGCAAACCCGGGGAATGCCATAGAACCAAGCTCATCGGCAGGGTACTGAGTTCTGAAAATATCATGCTTCAGCATATTGATGAACACGGAAAACTTAAAGATCAATCTACCGTAATCAACGAACTCAACAAAGGGCTATCAGATATCGATTTGTTTGGCAATTCCATCAATGTCACTTCGCGAAAGCCTTATTTATGAAATCGGAGTGCTTTACCATAGGGGTTTTCAATTCCACAGAAGAGGAATTCTTTGAAAAGCTTACCTCTTATCGGGTCGATACATTTTGTGATATCCGGCAAAGAAGGGGAGTGAGAGGTGCCAAATACGCATTTGTCAATAGTAAAAAGCTGCAGCAACGACTGAAAGAGTTGAATATTTCCTATGAATATCTTCCCGGGTTAGCCCCTTCAACAAAAATACGAGCACTTCAGAAAGAAAAGGATCAGGAAGAAGATATTACCAATAAAAAAAGACTTAACTTAGGTGAAGCATTTGTAAATGAATACAAAAGCAGCATTCTCAAACCTTTCAACTTCGAAGAACTCCTTGGTTACTTTGAGAAGAATAACCGCAAAAGAGTAGTTTTCTTCTGTGTTGAAGAGCATCCCGAGGCCTGTCACCGGGCATTGGTTACACAGTTTTTAAACGAACACTACAATTGTCCGATCACTCACTTGTAAAATGGAAGTACTTATCTTATCTAAAACACATTTTGGATTTGATAGTGTTTGCGTAGGAGGGATGGTTTTATCGAATGCTCAATATGTGCGGTTGCTAACCAGCCAAGGCTGTTATCAGTTTGTTGATACAAAGCTTAATGTGGGCGATATCTGGGATATGAAATTCACTTCATGCACCCATTGTCGTGAGCCCCACAACGAAGATGTGATGGTGATGTCTCAGCATTACCTGAGGCACATTGATCGTATTACCCAGGTGATTAAAGACAGTCATACGCCCATCTGGGAGGGAACCATTGATCATATCTTTGAATCAAAACTGCATTGGACTCAAAGCGGGGTAGGTTATCTATCTGTCAAGCATCCTGATTATCCGTGTCACAGCGTAGGTTTTTGGCTAAGCAACGAACCCCTGACCCTGGAAGAGGGCTATTACTGGTATCCGACGGGGAATCAGTTTATAAGCCGTAAGCTAAGGTTTAAGGGCGTAAATAAGCCCCTGGAGGTGATTCCTGCTCATACCCTGATCCGGGTAAGCATGGCCAAATGGTGGAAACCTGAGAATTCAAAGCTGGAAGAAAGATGCTATACCCAACTCTCGGGATGGTATGAATAAAATATTTACAATTAGACGATTTAAAATATTTACAATTTTACAATTTACGATTTACTATTTATGCTCCGAACAGAAATTCAACCCTTTTAACCCTTTTAACCCTTTCAACCCTTTTAACCATTCAACCATTCAACCATTCAACCATTCTGCACGTAAATTGTCAATCGTCTAATAGTCAATAATTTTCTATTCCCTGATATCCATGCGTGCAAAGGGCACTGCATCCATGCCAATGAACTCGCCTTTCTGGTATTTGAAATAGCCGGTAATGGCAATCATGGCCGCATTGTCGGTAGTAAAGGCAAACTTGGGGATATGCATTTTCCAGCGATATCGGACAGCCGTTTCAACAAGGGCATTTCTAAGCCCTGAATTGGCTGATACGCCCCCGGCAACCGTGATTTCCCTGATACCTGTTTCTTTGGCAGCTTTGATCAGTTTATCGAGTAAAATATCAACAATGGTCTTTTGAAGCGAGGCGCACAAATCGGCTTTACGCTCTTCAATAAAGTTGGGATTTTCCTTTAGCCGGTCTCTAAGAAAATAAAGGAAGCTGGTTTTCAGTCCGCTGAAGCTGTAGTCGAAGTTGGCAATGCGTGGCTTGGAAAACTGAAAAGCTAATGGATCTCCTTCTTTGGCCAGCTTATCCACAAAAGGGCCACCGGGGTAGGGAAGGCCCATCACCTTGGCACATTTGTCGAATGCTTCGCCAGCAGCATCATCGATTGTCTGACCGATTACTTCCATCTCGAGGTAATCGTTTACACGGATAATCTGGGAATTGCCTCCGGACACCAGCAAGCACAGAAAAGGAAATTTGGGCGGATCGTACGGTTCGTTTTGTTCTTTGATGAAATGAGCCAGCACATGGGCCTGTAAATGGTTCACCTCGACCATCGGGATGCCTGTAGCCAACGAATAGCCTTTGGCAAATGAAGTGCCTACGAGCAGCGATCCCAACAGGCCCGGTCCACGGGTAAAGGCAATGGCCGTGATGTCTTCAGTGCTCACCCCTGCCTGTTTGATGGCCTGATCGACAACCGGAATGATGTTTTGCTGGTGCGCGCGGCTTGCCAGTTCAGGCACCACCCCGCCGTAGGATTCATGAACTTTTTGTCCGGCTATAATATTCGAGAGCAGATATCCGTTTCTAATTACAGAAGCAGAAGTATCGTCGCAGGAGGATTCAATACCAAGTATAAGAATGTCTTTCTCTATATTCATCTATTTCAATAAAAAATCTGTTCGCACGTTTATTTCTTCGCCAGATTGGTTTTTATCAGCGTATTTTGTATTATTTCGCTAAATATTTTGAACGGCAAAATTATCAAAAAATCACTTACTATAGGAATGTCTATTCTGGGCTGGGTATTTATCCTGCTCATGGCTTTTTACCTGTTGCTGCAGAGTTCTGCTGTTCAAACTTATTTGGTGGGTAAGCTGACAGAAAGTTTATCACGTAAGTATCAGACATCTATTACCATTAAAGGTGTTTCGGTGGCTTTTTTCAATAAGGTGGTTTTGGAAGATGTGCTTGTAGAAGATCAGAAAGGTGATTCACTTTTGTTTGTTCATGAACTAAAAGCAAGCATCCATTCATTCAACATCAAAAAAAGGACCGCGGGCATAAATAAGCTTGAACTCAATGATCCCTTGCTTAAAATTCGCCGGGACTCTGTGGGAAGGCACAATTACCAGTTTCTGGTTGATTTGCTGGTGAAAAAGGATACGTCCAAAATATCCAAGCCCTTTGATTTTAACCTGAAACGGTTCGAATTCAACAATGCCTCCGTTGGTTATACCTATACCGACAGTACCGGAGAGCGTTTGATTGAACTGAAGAATATTACGCTCGGGCTGTCAGATATGGATCTTCAAAATGAAAGATACGCATTTACGATTACCAATTTCCAGTTTAACGATCACAAAGACTTCAGGTTGGAGGAATTCTCTGCTCGTTTTACGGCCAACGCTGATTCCATAAACCTAATGAACATGCATACCCGGACCTCCAATTCGGAGATTACGCATATGAATGTCACTTTGTATACCCAGCCAACGAATGTTGCCTTTGATCCGGCAAAGTTGAAAATCAACCTGGATTTGAAGAAATCCAACATCAGCCTTATTGATGTAGGAATGATGGTTCCCGGACTCCGGGGGATGAATGAAAACATTCAGGTATCAGGACAGGTTTCTGGAACATTGGCTGATTTAAAAGGGAAAAACATTTTCCTAAGCATGGGCGACAATACCCAGTTGCTGTTTGATCTATACTTAAACGGTTTGCCGAACATTGCTGAGACCTATATGCATGTGGATTTGAAACAGTCGTTTGCCGATTTCAAGGATCTAAGCAAGGTAAGGCTGCCTGAATCTTTCCCTTTGAAACAATTGAAGCTTCCCGTTCAGCTGCTTGATGCCGGTATCATTGAATATGAAGGAAACTTTACAGGCTTCTTAAGCGATTTTGTGGCCTATGGAACCTTTAAATCAAAATGGGGCAAGTTAATCACCGACTTATCATTCGTTCCCTCGGATGATGAAAAGCTAAAGGTAAGCGGGAAGGTGCAAACCCAGAATTTCAAATTAGGAAAGCTTTTAAAATCCGATATGCTCAGCGATATTACCTTCAAAGGGAATATTCAAGGTATTTTGGATCAACAGAGACAGAATTTCTCGGCCAAGGTGGAGGGAAAAATTGACAGCGTGGGGATCAATAACTACGCCTATAAAAACGTTCACCTGGATGGGGAAATTCACAACAAGAAATTTGATGGAAACATGTTGGTGGATGATCCGAATTTGAAGTTAACGTTCAATGGGAAGTTTGATTTGAATGTACCTGTTCCGGCTTTCAATTTCCAACTGCAGTTGGAAAAAGCTGACCTGAGGGCCTTGAACCTGGATCACACCTTCCAGCAGTCGCAGTTATCCTTTGCCTTGGATGCCAACTTTACCGGCAGCAGCATTGATGATCTGGATGGATCGTTGCATTTCAGCAAGGGGACCTACAAGAATGAGAATGACTCGGTGTCATTCAAGAATTTCAATATAAAAACATTTTATGATGATGAGCCGGTGTTGCTGGTACGCTCCGATTTTATGGATGCCGATATTCAGGGCCAATACCAACTGCACAACATCCACAATTCGGTCAAGCAGATCATTAACAAACATCTCCCGGCTGCAGGCTTTAGCTTCCCGACACAGAAAACAAGGAATATATTTGACTTTAAATTTGTGCTGAAAGATATCAATCGTTTTACCAAGGTGCTGTATCCGGATCTAACGATGAATCCTGCTGTTATTGAAGGACATATCAACTCAGTCAAAAGTTTGCTGACTTTCAATGCTTCTTTTCCTGAAATTCAATACCAGTCTACTAAAATTCGTAAGCTGACTGTAAATGTGGATGGTAATTCCAAATTAAACATACGCAACAAGGCAGAGGAAATCACGATAGGGAAACAGTTTAAGATTTACAACCTGTCCATTTTGTCAGAGGCTGCGAAGAATAAGCTGGACTCCAAGGTGGCATGGAATAATTACGGTGCAGTATCCTACAGCGGATCGATAAATACCAACACTACTTTCTTCAAGCAGAAGAATTCGCCTCATGTTGAGATATCCGTTAAGCCAACCAAGATTTTTGTAGCCGATAGCCTTTGGCAGGTTAACCCGTCACTGATTATCATTGATTCAACCCAGATACGGGTTGATAATTTTAAATTATCCAACAAAGGGCAGTCAGTCTTACTGGATGGCTCTATAAATAAGAACCAGGAGGAAAAGTTAAATGTTCAATTTAACGAGATCGATATCAACTGGTTGAATAATTTTGTGGCAGGGAACCTTCGGCTTAAAGGAAAGCTTAACGGAAGCCTGTCTGTTTTCGATATATACCAAAAAGCACTGTTCCTTTCCGATTTACATGTGGAAGGATTTGGCTTACTAGGTCAACCGATTGGAAATGCAATAGTCCAGAGTTACTGGGATCCGGGAGCCAAGGAAATCAATGCCGCTTTGTTTGTTGATTCAGA
>JACMKG010000106.1 GCA_014380255.1 Prolixibacteraceae bacterium
AATTTTAATGTGCCGTATATTCTGGATATTCCACCGCTGGCTTTCACACCTAATTGATGCTGACCGAATGTATTTATGCTGAGAGTGATGGCAACGCACAGAAAGAATGTAAGTTTAACTAATTTATGCATTTAGAGAGGCTATTGATTTGGCAGCCAAGATATATAATTTACTTAGTATACTTCTTTTTTATTGAATAGTTATCTGTCTTTTGATTATCTCTATGAGGCAAAAATCAAAACATTCTAAAGGGTTTCAGGCATTCAGCACAGAATTAAGAATATCTTTCGCTTAGCAAAACCATAAGACTTCACAGTTTAGCCTGATCGTATCCCACACGTTGCCTGTTATTAATCGGTGTCTGTACTGATGCTGTACTAAAATGCCTATTTTAGTACAGCATCAGTACAGACACCGTACAGACAGTGGCAATGTATGACTAAAGATAAGACCAATAATTGCAACTGGTTTTCTTCACCGGGAAGTTGAATTGATCATCTATAAAGAAATAAAAAAAAGGGATATCCACCGGTGTACGAAGTTGAATATCCCTCAGAAAACAGATCAATTAACAATGCAGTCTTGAATGTTTGGCAGAACACTGAAGACTGCAATGCGTTCTACTGCCCCCTATTTCTTGGTATAAACTATTGTTTCCAGATCATCCAAATAATCGCCGTCATTGTTTTTATCCGTTTGAAGGGTTAACTTAGTACCCGATACCGTGAATTTGGATTCAAAGTTTTTTGATTCACCCAGCTTTGCAAACAGGGCATCGTATTCAGCAGTTCCTTTTTTATAGGAGGTAATAATACCCGTAGGTTGACCATTGATGCCGCTAATTGAAGATATGCCGATTTCAGTAACCATTATACTCATTATATCTCCATGAACTTCCATCGTTCCTTCCATGCTGGCAAAGTCAGTCCATTTGCTGACCGGTTGCTCTACTTGCGATAAGCTCGTAAAGCCTGTTTCGGTGAATGTCATAATGTCTTTGATTTGGGTATAGCCTGATGCACCTTGAACAGAGGCCACTGCTTCCCAGGATCCTGCATAATCAGGCAAAATAACTTCATCCTCTGAGCAGGATGAATTGAATGAAACCACCACAGCCATCACTACAGCCGCCCTGCACCATCTTCTCAATCTTAAATGTCTCATACGTTTTTCTTTAATTGTTTTAATTTTTACCCTTGGGGTTTAATTCATCTTTGTTTACTAATCCACTAAAAGGATACGGCTATATACCCTTCGAAAAAGAAATCCCCTACCGACAGATCAGAGAAAGGAGCATCTAATTTATTGTGTAAAGGCAACTATTTTTTTACTGATGTTACTAATAGTCTCACTTTGAGTGAGACTATTAGTAACATCAGTAAAATATCAGTAAAAAAGAATTAATTAACTATCTTTGCGCATAATTTTAAAACCTTCATTCATAAATAAATGGCACACAAATCCGGATTTGTAAACATCATCGGAAATCCCAATGTAGGGAAATCGACCATCATGAACGTATTGGTTGGCGAACGACTGTCGATCATTACTTCAAAAATGCAGACCACCCGCCACCGCATCAAAGGAATCGTCAATGGAGATGATTTTCAGATTGTTTACTCTGACACGCCCGGCATCCTTGTACCTAACTACAAGCTTCAGGAGACGATGATGAAATTTGTCAACACGGCCCTTATTGATGCCGATGTGATTCTATATGTCACCGATGTGATTGAAACACCGGGCAAGAATGAAGAGTACATTGAGCGCATCAAAAGCTCGGAAGCGGCCGTTATTGTGCTGATCAACAAGATAGACCTGTCGACCCAGGAGAAGGTAATGGAACTTTACAATTACTGGCGCGAGAAGCTGCCTTTGGCAGATGTTTACGCGGTATCAGCCCTGGAGAAATTCAACGTGGCCCAGATCTTCGACCGTATCCTGGACTTGCTGCCCGAAGGACCTGCCTATTTCCCCAAAGACGAGATGACCGACCGCAACGAACGCTTCTTCGTCAGTGATATCATACGCGAAAAGATATTGCTTTTCTATGTCAAGGAAATCCCTTATTCGGTAGAGGTGGAAGTGGAAGAATTCAAGGAAGAAGAAAAGATATTGAACCTGATGTGCGTGATACACGTTAACCGTGAGAGCCAGAAAGGGATCATCATCGGCCACCAGGGGCAGGCGCTCAAAAGAGTAGGTATGGAAGCCCGTTTGGACATGGAAGAATTCTTCCAGAAAAAGGTATTCCTGCAGCTGTTCGTGAAAGTCAACAAAGACTGGCGCGACAAGGACAGGACATTGGGTAGCTTTGGCTACGAGATGGAATAATGCAGTATGCAGTGGTCAGTGGCAGTAAACAGTGGCCTTGGCGAGGACCGACTTTAAGGACCTTAAGGACTTTAAAGACCTTAAGGCTTCAGTTGAAAGAAAACAAAAAGAATAAAAATAGTAAATAAAGTTATTCCCCTATCGGGGAAGAGCAAGCAAGATAAAGATGAGTAATATTATAGCAATAGTTGGAAGGCCCAATGTGGGAAAGTCAACCTTATTTAACAGGATGACTGAATCTAGAAAAGCCATTGTTGACGAATCAGCAGGAGTAACACGCGACCGTCAGTATGGCAAAGGTGTATGGAATGGTATCGACTTCTCGATCATCGATACGGGCGGTTATGCCGTCAATTCGGAAGATATCTATGAAGGTGAAATCCGCAAGCAGGTCATGCTGGCCATCGAGGAGTCTGATGTGATTGTTTTTGTGGTGGATGTTGAAAACGGCATTACCGACATGGATGAAGAAGTGGCCGGGGTACTGCGCCGCTCTTCCAAGAAGATATTCGTGGCCGTCAACAAGGTCGACAACAACAAGCGAATCATTGATGCCAACGAATTCTATGCCCTGGGCCTTGGCGAGCTGTATCCCATCTCATCGATGACCGGCAGCGGAACAGGTGAATTGCTGGATGC